>DATMLZ010000015.1:0-29209 GCA_035569955.1 Candidatus Acidiferrum sp. | reverse complement strand
AGGCGACGTGCTCGCGCATCAGGTGATGATCGCGGCCGATCGCTTCACGCCTGTAGACAAAGGATTGATCCCTACCGGCGAACTGAAGAGCGTGGTGGGCACGCCGTTTGATTTCCGCACGCCCCATGCGATTGGTGAGCGGATCAACGCGAACGATGAACAAATCGCCTACGGAAAGGGCTACGACCACAACTTCGTGCTCAATCACCCAAGATCTGCGACTCCACAACTCGCCGCGCGGGTCAGCGAGCCGAAGACCGGCCGCGTGATGGAAGTCCTGACGACCGAACCGGGATTGCAGTTCTACACCGGGAACCAGCTCAACGGCAGCATTCACGGAAAGGACGCGAAGACTTACGGGCCGCGCTCCGCATTCTGCATGGAAGCGCAGCACTTCCCCAATTCGCCGAATCAGGCGAGCTTTCCGACCACGGAGCTGAAACCGGGCGCGCGCTACCACACCACCACGGTCTACCGTTTTTCAACCAAGTAGCTTCGACAAGCGCGTTGGCGGCAACTACCCGGCGTAGCCGAGTCGCCGCGCGCAGTCGCGAAGCATTTCGGCTTCCCACGCAGGGCGCTTCGGATTTTTCGGATGCGCACGATCGGTTGGAATTTTCCCCACCAAGTGCAGGAACGTCGCGGCCGAGCTTTTGTAGGCCGGAACAGGATCCCGGAACGCGACGTTACCCAAGTATTGCAGCGCGTCGGAAAGCGCATAGTAACCGGGATCGCCCGTCTCCCACATTTTGTCGCGCAAAGCGAATTTTTCCGGCGCAAACGCGGCAAGGCCGAGCAAGTAGTCCGATCCGTACTCGATCATGTTGATGCCCAGGTCGTTTCCCGTGTAGATACGGAAGTCCGGACGGTGCTTTTCGCGCAGCGCGAGCCGGTCCAATTCCACAAGTCGATCGAGCGAAGAGTGCTTCATGCCTTTGATCTCGGGAATGTCCATGATGCGTCGCACCGTGTCTTGGTCAAATATCTCTCCGTTGGGCGCGAACATTTTCCCCAGTTCAAACGCCAGCACGCGTGGATAACCGGCGACCGCAGCCCTGTACGCCGCGGCCTTTTCGCTCGCGGTTCTCCCATGCAGGCGGGCGGTTTGGAACAGGATCGGAATGCCTCCCGCGCGGACAATCGGCTCCATCTGCTCGCGATAAAGCGAAACAGGATCGCCGGTCTTCCCTTCGATGTAGGCGCCGGCGACGAACGGGGTGTCTTTCTCGAGCGCCTCGCGTGTCCAGCGGAGCACTTCGAGCTTTTCGGAATCATTCAAATAATTGATGTAGCCGGTATCCATATTCACGGCCACCATCAGCCCGTTGCGATGCGTCTCCTGAATCTGTCGCTGAAACGCCTGGACCGCGACTCTTCCATCCGCCTCAAAAGGCAAGAGCGCCGCCGCAATTCCTTCGATCTTTCTTGCGAGCTTTTGCCGGCCCGCCAGCGTTTCAATCGTCATCGTCGCTACACCCATTTCATTTCCCCATTCCTTGAAAATTCAAGAGGCGCTAGTGCTTTTTCACCGCCGCCACACGCCCGGCAAATTCCGATTCTTTGTAAAAGTCGTCCAGCGGATAGCAGCCCGAGGGCATTCCGTTTCGCGGCGCGGTCGTGCAGTCGCTGAACGTCCGGCAGATTCGCTTGCGCTCGATTGGCTGGCCTTCGGTTGCGTGCCACAGGAGCTCGGGGTAACTGAGAACCATCCGGCCGAGCCCGACCAGGTCAACCCAGCCTTCGCGCAACGCAGCCTGTGCCACGTTCGGCAGGAAATTCTGCAGGTAGGTGTAACCGGAGCCCGTGAAAATGAGATTTGGGAATTTCGCTTTGAGCGTACGCACCGCGTTCAAATGCCTTGCAACACCGACCAGAGGATCCTCCGGCGGCTGGTATCCATCCGAAGGAGGAAACAGCGCAGGCCGGATCAAATGCGGTGTGTAATAAGGACTTCCGGCCGTAAGATTCACGAGATAAATTCCGAGTTCTTCGAGCAACCCGAGAAATTTCGCGGGCTCCTCTAGATCCAGCTCTGTCGGATTCGAGGGATTCACGCCAAACCCGTAGCTATAAAGGTCCCCGTTCCGGCGTGCTTCCGGAATTCCCGGCCCGAGCTTTTCACTCGTGCTCAGCGCGGGGTCGGGACGGAATGGAATCATGTCGAAGGCCGAGAAACGCACGCCGATCTTCAGCCTCGGCGCAACGGAGCGAATGCCCTCGACCACTTCGCGCAGAAACCGCGTGCGATTCTCGAAACTTCCGCCGTAGCGCCCTTCGCGCGACCGCGCGCTTAGAAACTCGTGCCCCAAATAACCGTGGCAATGTTTGATATCGACGAAATCAAAGCCGAGCCGCTCAGCCATCACCGCCGCACGATGGAAGTTTTCGATAATCCTCCGGATCTCGCCGTCGGCGAGCAGGGGATAATCCGGCCCGAGCTTGAGCCGCTGATCAAGATAAGGATGCCGATACAAAATCTTTGGCTCCGGACGATGATGATCGTTCGGCTTGCTGTAGCGGCCCGAGTGCGTCAGTTGCAGGCCGATCACCAGCCCCTTGTCTGATCCGGTCGTCGCGAGATGTTCGTCGATCAGCGTCTTGCGGATCAGCGCGAGCCCGGCTTCGGTGTGTGGCGCCGCCATCAGCTGATTCGGATTCGCACGTCCATCGTGTTCGACGGCCACTGCTTCGCCGCCCCAAATCAACTTTGCGCCGCTCGCGCCGAAATGCTTCCAGCGCCGGATGGTATTGGCGCTGGGACTACCGTCAGTCAACCCATCCCAGCCCTCCATGGGCTGGATCGCGATCCGATTGCCGATTTCTAATCCGCCCCTGGCGAGCGGCCTTCGAATGGGCGACTCGCTGCCCACCGCAATTTCGTCATCGCACGGGACCATCACGTTCAGCGACGCAAGATGCTCCTTGAATCGCGGCACGTCTTTCACGCTCGCCAGCCGAAGAATTGGTTTCGTTGTCATGAGGTATTCGTTACGCCTTCCGCCGATCCGGCAAACCCGTCACCGTAAGCATCCCGAGCAAAGCCACGCCCACCAGCGCCACGCAGCTCATCGAGTAACTTCCCGTCGTATCGCGCAGATAACCCATGATCCACGGCGACACTGCTTCGGCAATTCCGCCGGCCGTTAAAATCACGCCGAGCAGTCTTCCCAATAACTGTCCGCTGAAAATTTCCGCCGCGATCAGCGGAATCACCATGTAGTCTCCGCCAAGCCCGATGCCGAAGACGGTGGCCGAAACATAGAGCGTCCACATATTGTGACCCAAAAACAGAAGCGGAATTCCTGCCGCTACAAAGAAATAGGTCAGCAACATCACGTGTTTTTTCGAAATGCGATCAGCCAGCCATCCCATCAGCAGGCGGCCAAATATGCTGAACGTAAGAACCAGGGACAGAACGCGCGCCGCTTCTGTCTGCGTAAAATGCCGGTCGAGGCTCAAATAGAGCTTCAGATTCTGCTGAGTCCCGCTCACGGCCGCGATCGAGCACATGCTGCCAAGTGTGAGCAAATAAAAATATCCGCTCTTGAACGCGGACTTGATGTCCCCCACTTTTTCGCGCCCGAGCGGGCTGGCCCCAAGCGGACGTTCCTTCACAAAAAAAGCCAAAGGCAGCGACACCGCCACGATCGCGACGCCGAGGTAGCGCAGAGAGATCTGCCAGCCGTAGCGCGTGATCAGCGCATTTGAAATCCACGGCACGCAAGCGCCGCCCAGGCCGATTCCCAGGTATGCGAACCCCATTGCTTTGCCGCGCGCCTTGTCAAACCATTGCGTCAGCAGCACCTGGTTCGGCAACGGCCCGCCGCATACGTAGCCGAGCGCGTTGAAGAAATAGAAAACGTAAAACATCGAGAGCGTCGACGCCCAACCAAGTCCGACAAGCGCGACGCCCGCCATCAGAATTCCCGCCATCATCACGAGCCGCGGACCGAACCGGTCGATGATCCATCCCGCGATGAATCCGAAAATCGGGCCGACCACCAGCTTGCTCAACGCGTTTCCGGAAGTCACTTCCGCGCGTGTCCACCCGAACTGCTTCACCATGAAATCGTAGTAAAACGGCAGTCCCCACAGCGCGAGGCCCACGATCGAGAACAACACCACAAACGCTGTCCCGGCCACATAGACGCCTCCACTCTCTACGGCTCGACCCGAAGCAGACGCACCCGCCTCTCGCGAAGCTGGCGCGATCGGTTTTGATTCGCTCAAATTCGCCTCATGCCGCATGCGGTCGCCAGGGGCAACCGTGAAAACTCTCACGCGGACCGCAGTCAGGGAGATTTATTCAACCTGAAGGACGTGCATACGTTTGGCCGGCACGGGCGCTTGCGATATCAGCCGCGCCGGCCAATCGCTTCGATCACGATTCCAATGCTTTGCGGCAGTAATCCATCGACTTGGCAAGTTCGGTCATGCGATCCGAACCCTGCGGGATGGGATATTCGAATTCGATGATCGCCGGAATCTTCCACTTGTTGTCGCGAAGCATGTGCAGCGCTTCGACGATCGGCGTATCGCCCTGGCCGAACGGCACGTTCGGGCCGTTGTTCAGTTTGCGATCCTTCACGTGGATGTGCGTCACGCGGTCGTGGTGTTCCTTGATGAACGGCACCGGCGATATGTTGTTGCCCGCCAGAAAATGTCCGAGGTCGATGTTTGCGCCAACGTACGGACCGTAACCGAGAGCCTCTTCAAACATCGCAGGAGTTGCGAGATTGTGCCCGTGGAAGCCGACCATCATTTTGTGCTTTTCCGCGAACGGCGCGAGCCGCTTGGCGAGCGGTAACGCGAGTTCACAAGAAAGCACGTGCGCGCCGCAGGCCTTCGCGAGATTGAAACTGTAATCAACTTCGTCGTCACTGAGCGAATCGACCGCGTCGAACTTCACGATCTGAATCATTACTCCTGTGTCTTCCCATTTTTGCCGGAACGGTTTCACGCGGCCCAAATCAACCGACGTGCGCCACTTTCGCAAATCTTCGCGCGCTTTCTGCCGCGCAGCGGTTTGTTCGGGCGTCGCTGTCGTACCACGAGCGGGCGCCGGTGGCACAACCGGCGCGCTCAAAAACAGTTCAACCGGCTGGGAGCGCAATTCCACGTTGCCGCACTCGAGTGTTACGCAACGCGCAAGAATGTCGTCGCCGCTCATTCCCATGTCGGAGAAGTTGTAGGGAACATTCATCCCCAGATCGACGCCGCGAATCGTCGAGTTCACTTTCGCGGGCGCCGCCACAAGTGTGCCGCCGAATGCCGGCAGAAGTCCCGCCGCGGGAACCGCCGACAACGCCATCTTTCCAAATTCACGCCGTGTATAACGCATAATCTCCCCCTTGAAATTCCCCATAGACCCGAACTTCCACCGCAGCAAGCAAATCACCGCGAGCGCTGCATTGTCAACAGGAATGCGCCTGGAATCGGCGTTTTTAGCTTTTTCAACGATCCTGCCCGCGCCAGAAAGCGCTGGACAAGCCTCTGGCCCTGCATTATCGTGACGCGGAGCAAAAATGGCGTTTTATTCTTTGAAACACGCGCCTTTTCGCCGCAGCGGGGATTGAGGATGCGAGTTTCAAAATGGGCGGTGGCGATCGGCGCGATGTCGCTGGCTGTGGCCGCCGCAGCTCAGCAACCGGACACGCAATACACTCCCGGCCCCAAACCCGATCCAGCGGCTGTCGCGCGCGGCCAGCAAATCTTCCTGACGAATTGCAGCTTCTGCCATGCGGCCGATGCGACCGGAGCAAGCGGCCCCGATCTGCTCCGTTCTCCTGTCGTTTTGCGCGATCAACATGGCGAATCGATCGGCGACGTCGTTCGCGGTGGCCGTCCCGGAACGGCAATGCCTCCGTTCCCGGCAATGACGGACGCGCAACTCTCTGACATTTCTGCTTTTCTGCGCGGCCGCATTCAGGAAGCCGCGAATCGCATGGCTTACAGCTTCAAAGGTCTGGTGACAGGCGACGCAAAGCAAGGCGCCGCATATTTCAACGGCACCGGCACTTGCGACTCCTGCCATTCAGCGACGGGCGATTTTGCTGGCATCGCAAACCGCTATTCCGAGCAGCAATTGCTTGCTCACATTGCCTATCCCGCAATACCTCCTTCTGCGTTACAGAACGCCGACGCTGCGAGCAGACGTTGGCAGTCGCAAGCGACGGTCACGCTTCCGTCAGGTGAAAAAATCACCGGTGAAGTGATCCGCAAAGGCGAGTTTTTTCTCACGCTCCGAGATTCAGCGGGATGGACGCGTACTTTTTCGCTCGAAGACAAAAAAATTAGCGTCGAACTCAACGATCCTCTTGCTTTTCACAAAGCACAGTTGAAAAAATACACAGACGCAGACTTGCACAATCTGCTGGCCTATCTGGAGACCCTGAAGTGAATTGCCGCAATGCATTCATCGCGCTTGTTGGTGCGCTCGCGTTGTGTACAAACGCGCGCGGCCAGGGACTCAATCCGGCCGCGCTGCTTGATCCGGGCGATTCGTGGCCTTCCTACAATGGCGATTATTCTGGCCGCCGCTTCAGCGCGCTGAAGCAGA
Source organism: Candidatus Acidiferrum sp. (assembly GCA_035569955.1). Lineage (GTDB taxonomy): Bacteria > Acidobacteriota > Terriglobia > Acidiferrales > UBA7541 > Palsa-295. The sequence goes on along the minus strand of DATMLZ010000015.1, from coordinate 22,650 downwards.
TCAACGCTTCCAACGTAAATTCGCTCACGCTTGCGTGGGTCTCGCATCCGTCGGCGCGCAACGCGAGCGGCGCATCGTTTGCAAGCGCCAGCAAGGCCACGCCGCTCGAAATTAACGGGGTCCTCTATTTCTCCGCGCCTGATGTCGCTTGGGCGCTCGACGCACGCACCGGCCGCGAAATCTGGCACTACGTCTATCCGCCCAACAACGGCCATCGCAATGGCAGCCGCGGCGTCGCGATGTCGGGCGAGTGGATCTACCTGGTCACGCCCGACAATCATCTTGTCTGCCTCGGCGCGAAAGACGGCAAGCAGAAATGGATCGTCGAACTGGCCGACGAAGCGCTCGACTATTTCTCGACGACCGCGCCGGTCGTCGTTCGCAATCACGTCATCGTCGGCGTTGGCGGAGACACGCTCGATAATCCCGGCTACATCGAATCGCGCGACGTAGAGAACGGCGATCTGCAGTGGCAATTGTTCACGGAACCGAAACCCGGCCAGCCCGGCTCTGAAACGTGGTCGAATGCGGACGCGATGGCCCACGGCGGAGGAATGCCGTGGATGCCGGGCACGTACGATCCGCAGCTTAATCTTTATTATTTCGGGACCGGCAATCCGAACCCTGTTCACGACGGCGAATCGCGCAAAGGCGATAATCTCTGGACCTGCTCGATCATCGCGCTCAATCCCGACACGGGCAAAATGGCGTGGTATTTCCAGGCTTCGCCGCACGACACGCACGATTGGGACGATGTTGAAACGCCGATCCTTTTCGACGCAGACTTTCAAGGCAAGCCGCGCAAAATGCTTGCACAAGCAGCACGGAACGGCTACTTCTTCGTCCTCGATCGCGCAACCGGCGAACATCTCATCACGCAACCGTTCATCGCCACAAATTGGACAAAAGAAATCAACGCCAAGGGCCAACCAGTTCCCGACCCCGTGAAAGAGCCGCGCAAGGATGGCACGCTCGTCCTGCCGAATTCGGACGGCGCGGTCAACTGGCTTCCGCCGTCGTTCGATCCCGAAACCGGGTTTGTCTATTTGAACGCGACCGAACGCTACAGCATCTACTACCGCAACGCCGAAGGAAAAGGCGAGGGATTCGCCGGTCGCGATGATTCTCTGCCATATCGCGAGCAATATGCGGTTGGCATCGACTATCGCACGGGCAAAGTCGCATGGCGCCACGAAGGCGGCGTCGGAGGCATCCTGACGACGGCCGGCGGCGTCCTTTTCACGGGAAATATCGACGGCGACCTGCTCGCGCTCGATCCAGCCAAAGGAAACACGCTCTGGCACGTCAACGCCGGTGCGAATCTTAGCAACGGCCCGATGACCTACGAGCTCGACGGCCGCCAGTATGTCGTCTTCGGTGTCGGTGACGATCTGTTCGCATTCGCGCTGCCGCCGCGATAAGGCCCGCAGTGTCTTGTAAGGACTGGAAAAGGTACTCGATGACTGAAAAGCGCGCATCCAGCGAACGTTACGTCGTGCAGGCGGTCGACCGCGCTCTCGACGTGCTCGAAGCATTTCACGGCAGCGAAGAGTCGAGCCTCAACGCGATCTCAAAGCGTGTCAGCCTCAACAAGAGCCGCACGTTTCGCTTGCTCTGCACGCTCGCGCGCCGGGGCTACGTCGAACGCACGCACGACGGCCTCGGCTATACGCTCGGCCTCAAGCTGCTTGAGCGCGCCGCGCATTTCCGTCGCGATCTGAAACAGAGCGCGCATCCCTACATGGATCGTCTTCGCAAGCAGTTCAACGAAACGGTGAACCTCGCTGTGGTTCACAACGGCAAGCTGCTCTACCTGAATATTCTCGAAAGCTCGCGGCCCTTCCGCATGGCAGCGGTCGTGGGCCGCCAGGCGCCGATTCTCACGACGTCGCTCGGCAAATCGATGCTGGCTCATTCGAGCGGCAATGAATTTCGCGCGGTGCTCAAGGATCTTTCGACCCTCGAATCGCGCCGTCTGAAAAAAGAACTCGAAGCCGCGCGCGATCGCGGATACGCCTTCGATCACGAAGAAAACGAGCCTGGCGTCGCCTGCGTCGGCGCCGCAATTCTTGATGATTCGGCACACCCCGCCGCCGCGCTCAGCATTTCCGGCCCCAGCACACGCATGCTGCGTCACGAACGCGAAATGGGTCTTGCGCTCGCCGAGAGTTGCCGCGAGATCTCGCGCCATCTCGGCTATTCGGGATATGACCGCATGCGCGACGGTTCGAAGCGCCTTTTGAAACTCGCTTGAAGTCCGGGTCCCGCTTCGAAGCGGGCGATGGAACAGTGGCAGAAGAAGTTCGGAAAACGGAGTAGTGGAACAAATTGAATAACGCCTCAGACAACGCAGTGGGATCGCGCCCGTCCGGTAGTTCGGCGGATACAAGCGCGACGGCGCCGGCTCACGCCCTGCCCGCCGTCGGTCATTGGCGCTGGATCATTTGCGGCTTGCTGTTTTTCGCCACCACGTTCAACTACGTCGATCGCCAGGTGATCGGATTGCTGAAGCCCACGCTCCAGCACGAGCTTCATTGGACCGAAATCGACTACGGCCACATCATTCTCTTCTTCCAATTTGCCTACGCGCTCGGCTACCTCGTCATGGGCCCGTTGATCGACCGTCTTGGCACGCGCAAGGGCTATACGATCGCCGCTTTGATTTGGAGCGTCGCCGCGATGGCTCACGCCGCCGCTCGGTCGGTCTTCCAATTCATCGAAGCGCGCTTCGCGCTCGGCCTGGGCGAAGGCGGCAGCTTTCCGGCATCGATCAAAACCGTCGCTGAATGGTTTCCACGCAAAGAACGGGCGCTGGCCACTGCCGTCTTCAATTCGGGCACGAATCTCGGCCCCATCGTCGTGCCCCTGGTCATTCCGTGGGTCACGATCACATACGGCTGGCGCTTCACCTTCATCATCACCGGCGTTCTGAATCTCCTGTGGATAGTTCCCTGGCTGCTCATCTATCGTCCGCCTGAGGAACACAAGAGGATCTCGTCGGCCGAGTTTGCCTACATCCGCAGCGATCCTTCCGAGCCGCCCGTAAAGATTCCCTGGGCTCGGCTGCTGCCGCATCGCCAGCTCTGGGCTATCGCCATCGCGAAATTTCTGACCGACCCGGTTTGGTGGCTCTTTCTTTTCTGGGTGCCGGATTTTCTGAACCGGACGCACGGCCTCAACCTGCTCGCGCTCCAGATACCGCTTGCCGTGATTTACATCGGCGCAACCGTCGGCAGCCTCGGCGGCGGATGGCTCTCCGGTTCCCTGATCAAGCGTGGCTGGACGGTCAACGCCAGCCGCAAGACCGCGATGTTTGTCTGTGCCTGCGGGGCCGTGCCGATCATCTTCGCGTCTCGCACATCGAGTTTGTGGGCCGTGGTCGGAATTCTTGCGCTTTCGACAGCGTCCCATCAGGGCTGGTCCGCGAACCTTTTCACGCTTTCCTCGGACATGTTTCCACGCCGTGCGGTCGGTTCGATCACCGGCGTCATCGGCACGGCAGGCGCTCTCGGCGGCATGCTGATCTCGGAAGTTGTCGGCAAACTGCTTGAAAAGACCGGTTCCTACAGTCTGATTTTTGGCATTGCGGCGTGCGCTTATTTGACGGCGCTGCTCATCATTCATCTGATCGTGCCGCGCCTGGAGCCGGCAAAGATCGACGTCAGCTAAGCAGAAGGGGAAGGAATTTGGAGATCAAGCCGAAGGAGCGTTGCCAGTGGGACCTGGTGAGCCTTGGTGAAGTCATGCTGCGCCTTGATCCGGGCGATGTTCGCGTCGCCACGACGCGCACGTTCCAAGTTTGGGAAGGCGGCGGTGAATACAATGTTGCACGCGGCTTGCGTCGCTGCTTCGGTCTGAACACCGCTGTGGTCACTGCGCTTGCGGACAATCCCGTCGGCCGACTCGTCGAAGACTGCATGAATCAGGGCGGCGTCGATCAGTCTCACGTGAAATGGGTCGCTTATGACGGTGTGGGCCGTGCGGTGCGAAACGGCTTGAATTTCACCGAACGCGGCTTCGGATTGCGCGCTGCCGTTGGCTGCTCGGACCGTGGCCACACGGCAGTTTCACAGTTGAAGGCCGGCGAGATCGATTGGGACAAAATCTTCGTCCGCGAAGGCTCGCGCTGGTTCCACACGGGCGGAATTTTCGCCGCCCTCTCGGAAACCACCCCCGGAGTCGCCCAAGAGTCGATGCGCAAAGCCAAAGAAAGCGGCACGATCGTCTCCTACGATCTGAACTACCGAGAATCGCTCTGGAAATCGGTCGGCGGGAAAAAACGCGCCATCGAAGTGAATCGCGAGTTGGTGCACCACGTCGATGTCCTGCTCGGCAACGAGGAGGATTTCACCGCAGCTCTCGGCTTTGAAACCGAAGGCGTCTCGGAAAACTACTCCGAACTGAACACGGAAAGCTTCCGGCGCATGATGGAGCGCGTTCACGCAGCATATCCGCAGCTTAAAGTGGTCGCCACGAGTCTGCGCAACGCAAAAAGCGCCACACGCAACGATTGGGGCGCGATCTGCTGGCACGACGGAAAGTTTTACAGCGCCACGCTGCGTCCGGACCTTGAAATCTTTGACCGCGTCGGCGGCGGCGATTCGTTCGCTTCCGGCCTCATTTACGGTTTTCTCACCGGTCGCGGCGCCCAATGGGCGGTGGATTGCGGTGCGGCTCACGGTGCACTGGCGATGACCACGCCCGGCGACACCACCATGGCCACACTCAGCGAAGTTGAAAAAGCTATGAAAGGATCGAGCGTGCGCGTTGCGCGCTAGAATGGCGCTCGAAAAATAAAATGAAACGACTCAAGAAAAACGAAGTCCTCGATCGGATTCGCGAAATCGGCCTGATCCCGATCATCCGCGTCGATAGTACGGAGCTGGCGCGGCGCGCCGTCGAGGCAATCCGCAAAGGCGGAATCTCCATCGTCGAAATCACCATGACCGTTCCTGGCGCCGTACGCATGATCGAGGAACTCAGCGCCGAAACCGGCTCAGACATGCTCATCGGCGCTGGCACCGTGCTCAGCCCGGAAAAGGCGCGCGATTGCATCAATGCCGGCGCCCAGTTCATCGTTTGCCCCGTTCTGCATCCGCGTACCATCGCGTTCTGCAACGACGAAGACATCGTGGTTCTTCCCGGCGGCATGACGCCCACCGAAATCGAACACGCCTGGAGCCTCGGCGCCGACCTGGTGAAGATATTTCCGGCGGGCGAAGTCGGCGGCCCGGGTTTTATCAAGGCGCTCAAGGGACCGCTCCCGAAAATCAAAGTCGTTCCCACGGGCGGCGTCTCGCTCACAACCGCGAAAGCCTTTCTCGACGCCGGCGCCGAAGCGCTTGGCGTGGGCGGCGATCTGGTCGATGTTTCGGCGCTCAAGCAGGGCCGCGACGCCTACATTACTGAACGGGCGCACCAGTACATGGAAATCGTGAGACAGTTTCGCGGCAGCCGGGCCACGGTCCCGGCGTAAGTCGCGCTGTTCGAAGGCCGGTCGCGTTCGCGACAATTTTCTTGGTTAGTCGATTTGGCAGCACTGCAGCAAGGAGGAACAACGATGAGCTTTGAAATTCGACGCCGGGAATTCCTGGCGGGAATGGGAGTAGCGGCTCTGGCAAGCCAGGTCGCGCAAGCGAAAAGTATGGACTCACCCTTTCACATCGGCGTAATCAGTGACGAAATCTCGCAGGATTTCGGCCATGCGTGCGAAGTCGCATCCAAGGACTTCGGCATGCACTGGATCGAGCTCCGCGAGCTTTGGGGCAAGAACCTGTTCAACCTCGATGCCAACCAGATCACCGAAGCGAAGAAGATCATCGCTCAATTCAATTTGAAGGTGAGCGACATCGCCAGCCCGCTCTACAAAGTAGACTTCCCTGGCGCGCCGAGATCGAAATACAGCCCCAAGGGCGATGCGTTTAACGCGAACTTCACCTACGCTCAGCAGGACGGCCTGATCGATCACGGGATCGAAATCACCAAGGCATTTGACTGCCCGCGCCTTCGCTGCTTCGATTTCTGGCGTCTCGACGACCCGGCTCCCTATCGCGAGGCCATGAACAAAGACCTCACCAAGGCCGCCGAAAAGTTCGCCGCGGCGAACATCATTCTGGTGATCGAAAACGAGCCGTCTTGCAACACCGCGACGGGCGTCGAAGCGGCCAAGCTCCTCTCGCAGGTAACGCATCCCAACTTTTTCCTGAACTGGGATCCGGGCAACGCGGCCCTGGACGGTGAAAATCCCTATCCGCACGGCTACGATCCGATTCCCAAAGAACGCATCGGCCACGTCCACGCAAAAGACTGCCGCAAAAAAGCGAATGGCGAGGGCTTCGAATGGGCGCCGATGGGCGGCGGCTTGATCGACTGGGTCGGCCAGTTCCGCGCGCTCAAAGCGCAGGGCTATAACAAGTGCATCAGCCTGGAGACGCACTGGCGCGGCGCGGGCACGCCCGAAGAATCTTCGCGTCAAAGCTGGGCGGGTATGAAGGAAGAGCTGACGAAAGCGGGAGTGCTGTAATGCCCGTGCGCGTCGGGCTGATCGGAGCGGGCAACATCAGCAATACGCATGCCCGCGCCGTGGATGCGATTCCAGACGCGGAAGTCGTCGCGGTTTACGGCCCGAACCGCGACAAGGCCGCGAAACTTGCAGCCGATCATCACGCTGCCGCCTTTTCCGACCTCGATTCCTTCCTCACTCACCGGCCGATGGACATGGTCATCATCGGAAGCGCTTCCGGTTTCCACGCAGAAGAAGGAATTGCCGCGGCGAAAAAAGGCCTGCACGTTCTCACGGAGAAACCGATCGACATCACCACCACGCGCGCCGACGCGCTCATCGATGCCTGCGATCGCGCCGACGTCCGCTGCGGTGTGATTTTCCAGGAACGCTATCATCCCACGACGCTGAAGGTAAAGAAGCTGATCGACGAAGGCAGCCTCGGACGCCTGCTTCTGGTGAACGCTCATGTTCCCTGGTATCGCCCCGAAGAGTACTACGCGAAATCGCGCTGGCACGGCGTCCGCGCGGTCGATGGCGGCGGAGCGCTCATCAACCAGGGCATCCACACGGTCGATTTTCTGCTGTTCCTTCTCGGCGATGTAACCGCAATCCAATCGCGCACCGCGACGCTCCTGCACAAGATGGAGTGCGAAGACACAGTTCTTGCAATTCTCGAATTTGCAAGCGGCGCTCTGGGCACGCTGCAGGTCACGACGGCCGAATATCCCGGTTACGATCGCCGCGTCGAAATCACGGGGACCGAAGGAACGTTGATCACCGAGGGCGATCGGCTGGTCGCCGCCGATCTGCGCAAGAAGCAGGAAGGCCTGCTCAGCAAAGAAGCCGCTCCGGCCAGCGAACGTGCAGCCTCGGCCGTCGTCAATGACATTAGCGGCCACCGTGCCGCCATCGGCGATTTCATCCGCGCGGTTCGCGAGGGCGGTATCCTCGCTTGCGACGGCCGCGAAGGCCGCCGCAGTCTTGCGCTTGTTGAGAGAATCTACCGCGCCGCGGATGAAGCTCGGGGCAAACATGCCTCAGCCTGACGCCGATCGGTTCGCAAATCGGGCCCTGGGCGGCCAGTGTGTCGTATCCTGCTTGATCGCAGGAATTCGCAAACTCCAATTCACGCTGGCTGTAAATAAGGAATCGGAATGAAAATTACGGACGCAAAGGTCTTTGTCTGTTCGCCGGGACGCAACTTCGTCACGCTGAAGATTTACACCGATCAGGGCATCTACGGCCTGGGCGACGCCACGCTCAACGGCCGTGAACTCGCGGTCGTGAGCTATCTGAACGACCACGTTCTTCCCTGCATCATCGGGCGCGACCCGGCGGACACCGAAGATATCTGGCAGTACCTCTATCGCGGCGCGTACTGGCGCAAAGGCCCCGTCACGATGACGTCGATCAGCGCGGTTGACGTCGCGCTTTGGGACATCAAGGGCAAAGCACTCAACACCCCCCTCTACAACCTGCTCGGCGGCAAGAGCCGCACCAAGATCATGGTCTACGGCCACGCCAACGGCCGCGATATCCAGGAAACCGTCGAAGAAGTGGGCAAATACATCGAACAGGGCTACATCGCCGTCCGCGGCCAGACAGGTATTCCGGGCATCCCCGCAATTTACGGCGTCTCGAAGGACCGGTTGTTCTACGAGCCCGCCAAGAAGGGCCTGCCTCCCGAAGAACAGGGGTGGTCGTCGGAAAAATATATGAACCACGTGCCGAAATTGTTTGAAGCGCTGCGCGTGAAATACGGCACGGATGTTCACTTGCTCCATGACGCGCATCACCGCCTCACTCCGATTCAGGCCGCGCGGCTTGGCAAGGAGCTCGAACAATATCATCTGTTTTGGCTCGAAGACGCGACTCCTGCCGAGCTTCAGGAAGGCTTCCGCATCATTCGCCAGCACACGACGCAGCCTCTGGCCGTCGGCGAAATTTTCGACTCGGTTTGGGATGCGAAGCTTCTCATCAGCGAACAGCTGATCGATTATCTCCGCATGGAACCGCTCCGCGGCGGAGGCATCACACCACTGAAGAAAATCGCGGCGTTTGCGGACATGTTTCACGTTCAGACCGGGTGCCACGGCGCCACCGACATGTCGCCGATTACTCTCGGTACGTCCCTCAACTTCGATATTTCCATTCCGAATTTTGGGATTCAGGAATACATGCGGCACAGCAAGGAAACCGACGAGGTTTTCCCCCACCACTATCACTTTGAGCGTGGATTCCTTTATCCGGGCGAAGTTCCGGGGCACGGGGTCGACTTCGATGAAAAACTGGCGGCCAAATATCCCTATGAGCGTGCCTATCTGCCCGTCAACCGCAAATTCGACGGCACGATGTGGAACTGGTGAGGTGACCTGTGGCTTCTGGTGCGATTAGTCTCATCGGAAAATCGGCGGTTGTCATCGGCGGCACGTCCGGACTCGGCCGCGCAATCTCGATCGGTCTTGCAAAAGCGGGCGCCGACGTTGCCGCAACAGCGCGGCGTTCGGAAGAAGTCGATAGCGCGGCGCGCGAAATTGAACAGGCCGGTCGCCGCTCGCTCCGTCGCACCTCGGATGTAACCGACCGCTCCTCCCTTGAGAAGCTTCTCGATGAAGTGGTCAAAGCCTTCGGCAAAGTCGATATTCTCGTGAACTCCGCCGGCCGTACAAAACGTGGCCCGACACTCGACTTCCCTGAGTCGGATTGGAACGCGATCATGGAAACCAACCTGACCGGCACGCTCCGCGCCTGCCAGGTCTTCGGTCGCCACATGCTCGAACGCCGTTCGGGCAGTATCATTAATATCGCGTCGCTGGCCACATTTGTGGGTCTTTTCGAAGTCACGGCCTATGCCGCAAGCAAAGCCGCCGTTGGCGCGCTCACAAAATCCCTCGCCGTCGAATGGGCGCAGCAGGGAGTTCGCGTCAACGCGATCGCTCCTGGCGTCATCCGCACGGCGCTCAACGAAAAGCTGATCGACGGCACTCCGCGTGGGAATGAATTTCTGCTTCGCACGCCAATGAAGCGCTTCGGCAAAGCCGAAGAAATGGCCGGCGCCGCCGTCTTCCTCGCGTCGGACGCGTCAAGCTACGTGAACGGCGAAATTCTCTGCGTCGATGGCGGCATGCTCGCCAGCGGCGTCAACCAATAGTCACTTTGCATTCATGCGCGCCGCCCTCAATCAGTTCGCGCAGCGCGTTGGTTCTTTCGCCTACGTCTAGACCCGCGCATCGCCCTGTAACTTGCGTTCCCGGTTAAGCTATGTTTAGATTCGCTGGCCGTTCACGGCGACCGGAGGCCCCATGGCGACCGCTGACCTGCGCCCGATGACGCTCGGCGAGGTCCTCGACCGCACCTTCAAGCTTTACTTCGCCAACTTCTGGCTCTTCAGCGGGATCATGTGTTTCCCCTTCCTTATTCTTTTTGTTTTCAACGTGGGCGTCGGCTGGGTGAGTTCGGCCGAACTGACGGCCCTTCGCGCCGGTCAAATAACTCCCTCGGCAGCTATTGCCATCGCAGCCACAAGCTTCGCCGGGGTCATGTTCCTAATACTTATTTCGTTCATCGTCACCGGAGTCGGCCAGGCCGCCACGATTTTTGCAGTTTCAGACATCTACCTCGGCAAAATGGCCACAATCCGCAATTCTTTCCAGCAGATTCGCGGTCACATCCTTCAGGCTCTCGGCACGATCTTTATCGTCGCGCTGGCCGTCGGCGCCGGATTTATCTGCCTGGTCATTCCCGGGATCGTCATCGGCTGCCGGACGTCGGTCGCGATTCCCGCCGCCATGCTCGAAGACCTGGGCGCGGGCGCCGCATTCAGCCGCAGCATGGATCTCACTCGTGGATTCGCCACACAAGCCTTTCTCGTCTTTCTGTTGTGCGTTTCGATCGCGACCGGCGTTTCCTCACTTTTCACGATGCCATTTATGATGATGCAGCTTCTTCCGAAGCCTCACCAGCTGCCGTTCGGGATGATCGTCCTTCAGGACGCCTGCGCGTTCGTCGGCTCCGTGCTTGCCTCACCGCTGCAAGTGATCGCGTTTTCTCTGATGTACTACAACCTCCGCGTGCGCAAAGAGGGCTTTGATCTTGAGCACCTCATGGGTTCGCTCGAACCGCCTTCGTCCCCTAGCCTGCCCGCAACCGACGCCGCGCTCCCTTCGTGAATTGAACGTGCCACGGCATATACGCGCTCAATTTCTCGCGACTCTCGCTTTCGCAATCTGCTTTTCGCTCACTCTTCCTCTAGCGGTACCAGCCGCGGCGCAAGCAGCCCAATCGCAAAACGCAGCCGGCTCGATCGACCTTCACACTTACGAATCGGATTTGCAGCGCTGGGCGGACGCGATTGAGAAAAGCAAAAATGATCCGTCGCAGATCGCCGCGATCCGAAAATCTCTTCCGCCCGAGTGGATCGTCGAAAGCAACGGCGTATCGTTCCACGTCTCGACCGAGCAAATCGACGCGGCGCTTATCGAACTGCAATCGCACCCTACCGACCCCGCGCAGACCGCTCACGACATCGAATCTCGCCTCTCCGCGATGCGTCAATCCGCCGTCGACATGGAAACCGCGCCGGTGAACGATGCGGCGTCTGCAGCTCAGGTTGACGCGAAGCGCATCCTCCAGGCGCGCGAATTCCAGACGGCGAAAGCTCCCTCGAGTCTCGAAGCGTTCGAAGAGCGCATGGGCCAGCGAATCGCCAAATGGATCGACCGCCTGCTCTCTCATCTGCACATCAGCCAAAGAACGGGAAACACGCTCGCGTGGACCATCATCGCGCTCGGCTTTCTCGCGCTTGCCTATTGGATTTTCCGCACCCTCTCGCAACAGGAATGCCGGCCCGAATTGCCGGTCGCTTCGGCCGAAATCATCGCGAGCGACGCGCGCGAGTGGGTCGGTGACGCTTTGGCCGCCGCCGAACGCGGCGACTATCGCGAAGCGGTGCACTGCGCATATTGGGCTGCGATTGCTCGCCTCGAAGATCTCAAGCTGCTCAAGCGCGACCGGGCCCGCACGCCGCGCGAATCGCTGCGGCTGCTGGGTGCGCACCCCAGCGAGCAAACATCGCTTGGCAATTTGACCGGCCATTTCGAATTGATGTGGTACGGCTATCGCCCCGCCTCGCCGGCGGATTGGTCCGAAGCAAAAACCCTTCTGGAGAAATTCGGATGCCTCGCGGCCTCGACAGCGCCGACCGCAAACTCCTGATCGGCGCGGGCGTTCTGTTCGTCGCGCTCGTTGCTGCCGGCGCGTTTCTCTCGCCGCCGCAGGTCACCGGAGCCGTCGCCGACCCTTCCACATATTCGTCGGCATGGGACGGCACGAAGGCGGCCTTTGTTCTGCTCCAGGATCTCGGCTATCGCGTCTCTCGCTGGGAGCGGCCTCCCACCGAACTTCCCTCGCCGCAAGCCGGCGACACTCTGATCATCGCCAATCCGAGCGAAGCGCAAACTCCGACGCAAGAGGAGCGTTTTGCCGTGCTTGGCTTCGTTGAAAACGGCGGCCGCCTGATCGCGACCGGCTCTGCCGCGAGCGCCTTTCTCCCCGGAACTGGGGAATTTGACGACGGCAATCCCTACGATCAGCCCACCAAATTCAGCGCTCTTGTTCCATCGCCCCTCGTGCGAGGCGCGCCGCAAATCACCATGATCAAGCCGGACGACTGGGAGCCCACCTCGGTCAAACAAATCGAACTCTATGGCGATCGAGCCACCGCCGCGGTCGTCACCTATGGCTTTGGCAAAGGACAAATCATCTGGTGGGCCGCTCCCACGCCGCTCACAAACCGCAATCTTCTCGATTCCGGCAATCTCGCCTTCGTCCTGAACTGCCTGGGCGCGCCGGGACACGGGCAAATTTTCTGGGACGAATATTTTCACGGTGTCCGAGGTTCGCTGCTGGAATTTTTTGCGCGCTCGCCCGCGCTCTGGGGAGTTGCTCAATTTGGCCTGGTCTTTCTTGCAATTCTGGCAACATACTCGCGTCGTTTGGGACCGGTTCGTGCGCCGGTAACGGTGTCGCGCCTTTCCCCGCTCGAATTTGTCGATACCCTCGGTGACCTGTACGCTTCGGCGAAAGTTTCGTCGGCCGCCGTCGGGATTGCATACCAGCGCTTCCGCTTTGTGCTGACGCGCAAGCTCGGTTTGCCAATCGACACGCCGTCGCCCGAATTAGCCAAGCTCGCAAGCGAAAGCTTCGGCTGGGAAGAACCGCCGCTGATCGAGACGCTCCGCCGCTGCGACTTCGTCAGCAAATACGGCCCGGACCCCGGCGAAGAACCGCTTGGGCTGGTCCAGCAGATTCACGATTACGGCGCTCGCCTCGAGATCAAGCGCGTCAAGACGCAGGAAAGGGAAACCGAATGAGCAAAGCAAGCGAGCTGGCTGCTTACGTTCATGCAGAATGCGCCAAGGTCATCGTCGGTCAAAAGGACCCGCTGAACCAATTGCTGCTCGTCCTGCTGGTCGGCGGCCACGGGCTTCTCGAAGGCGTACCGGGCTTGGCGAAAACTCTGGCCGTCAAAACGATCGCGCATATTTTCGACCTACAGTTCCAGCGAGTGCAGTGCACGCCCGATCTGATGCCCGCGGACGTTCTCGGCGCAAACGTCTTCAACATGGCGACGAGCTCTTTCGCGCTCCACAAAGGCCCGATCTTCACAGACCTTTTGCTGGTTGACGAAATCAACCGCACCCCGCCGCGCACCCAGTCCGCGCTTCTTGAATCCATGGAAGAGCGCCAGGTGACCATCGACGGCACCCGTCATCCGCTCTCCCAGTTTTTCTCTGTTTTCGCCACGCAAAATCCGGTCGAGTTCGAAGGCACATATCCCCTGCCCGAAGCGCAGCTCGATCGTTTTCTCGTGAAGATCCGCATCGGCTATCCGGACGCCGAGCAGGAGATTCAGGTCCTCGAGAACGTGCAGAAGGGCTTCGACCCGCGCAACCTTGAAAACGCGGGACTACGGAGCGTGAAGGCGGAAACCTTGCAAGCTGCGCGTGAAGAAATTTCGCAGGTCCGCGTCGAGCCTGCGCTTTTCCGTTACATCGTTGCGCTGGTCGCGCGCACGCGAAATTGGCCGGCGGTCAGCCTGGGAGCGAGCCCTCGCGCCGCCGTCGCGTTGATGGTTGTTGCAAAGGCCATTGCGGCCACCGAAGGACGCGATTTCCTGATCCCTGACGATGTGAAATCCGGTGCGCTTCCCGTTCTTCGCCATCGCATCGTTCTCAAGCCCGAAGCCGATCTGGAAGGAATCACGGCCGATCAAGTCGTCCGCGACGTCGTTAATTCCATCGAAGTCCCGAAATGAGCTCTCTCCCGAATAAAAGATGAGCGAAGGCCGCCATCTCGTCCCGCAACCGATTCGCGCAGCTGCGCAATCTTCGTCGCGCATTCCCGTCGCGTTCGGGCGCCGTTTTTTTCTCCTGCTTCTGCTCGGCCTCATCTGGCTTGGTCCTGCGTGGTCTGATCCTCGCTATCTCTACGGCATGCTGCTTTGGGACGTAGCGATACTGTTGTTTTGGGCATGGGATCTCGCGAACCTTCCCAAGCCGGGCGCACTCGTCGCTGGCCGCGTCTGGCTGGCGCCGGTTCAACTCTCGGTCGAAAGCAGCGTTCGGCTCGAAATTCAAAACGACAGCCGGCGCACCATCCACGCCGAAATTCTCGACGACGTCCCGCAAACCTTTCGCGGCACGATGCCCGAAATTGGAATTTCGGTCGCCGCAGGAGAAACTGCGACCGGCGACTATTTGGTCCGCCCCCGCGCTCGCGGAGACGCTCCCGTTGGCAATGCTTTCATTCGCTACCAGACGTCGCTCCGCGTCGCCGAACGCTGGGCCACAGCCGAGCTTCGCCAGACCGTCCGCATCTATCCGAATCTTGAGGAATCCAAGCGCGACACGATCTATCTGATCCGCAGCCGCCAGGTAGCTCTGCAGGCCCGCCACAAACATCTTCGCGGCCAGGGGCGCGAATTCGAAAGCCTCCGTGAATATCGGGAGGGCGACGAACTTCGTAATGTCTGCTGGACCGCCACGGCCCGCCGCGGAAAACTGATCAGCAAGACCTACCAATTCGAGCGCAGCCAAACCGTCTGGCTCGTTCTAGACGCAGGGCGGCTGCTTCGCGCGCGTTCGCGCGGCCTCACGAAACTTGACTACGCCGTCGGCGCCGCGCTTTCGCTTGCGCAAGTCGCGCTCTATTCCGGCGACCGCGTTGCGCTTCTCGCCTACGGACGCCGCATCCAGCAACGCCTTCCGGCGGGCCGCGGCTCGGGCCAGGTCGCTTCGCTCATCGAAAGCCTCGCGCAGGTTCGTGGCGAAGAATTCGAGGCCGACCACACACGTGCGGCTGAGACGCTCCTGCACATCCAAAAGCGTCGCAGCCTTGTGGTCTGGTTCACCGATCTTGCGGAAACCGCTGCCACGCCGGATGTCGTCGAAGGCGCACTGCGCCTTTCGCACCGCCATCTTGTCCTGATGACTGTCATCGCCAATCCCGAATTGCGCGCTCTCAGCGAATCGCGGCCCGAAAGCGATTCGGAGATGTATCACTATGCCGCCGCCGAAGAAATCATCCACCGGCGAGACGTGCTTCTGCGCACACTGCGCCAGCACGGTGCCCTGACCCTCGAAATCGAGCCCGCGCGCGTCTCCTCAGCGGTCGTCAATCAATACTTGTTGGCGAAAGAGCGAGGAATGCTCTGAAACAATCAGTGCGCGGGCGCGGCAATCTCGTCGCCCGCTTCCGCAACGGAAGGCTTTCGAGAGAGGTACAGCACGAGCAGCGTCCCCAGTGCGCCGGAAAGCAAAAACTTCACCGGTATCGGCAGATTCGAAGGAGATACGAACCCCTCGACGAAACCTGCAATCAGCAGCATAGGGATCGCACCCAGCATCAACCGCACGCTGCGGGCCCCCGCGATTGCGATCGACGCCCGCCGCGGCAATCGGCCCGGAAACAGGATCCCGCGCGCAATTCCCAACCCGGCGCCGCCCGCGATGAATATCGCTGGCAGTTCGAGTACGCCGTGTGCAGCCACGAAACTCCACAGCTGCAAACTCATTCCTTCGCGCCAGCAGGCTTCGCCTACCACCCCGATGAGCAGCCCGTTCAAGACCATCATCCACACCGTGCCAACGCCCGCCGTAATTCCCAGCGCAAACGTCGAGAACGCAACCGAAAGATTGTTCGTCAGGATCCTGCTTGAAGCGAGCGGCTTGATTGTCACGATCGACTGCGTCCACATCTGGTGCCGCTCGATCGTATCCATCATCGCGCCGCCCAGCAGATAGCGCGGAAAAGCGGGGTCCCCCATGGCCACGAGAAACGCCGCGACGCCCGCGGCAAGAAAAATGATGAATGCTGCGAGCGTGTCGCCAAAAGTTTCACGAAAGATTGCCGGGTAGGTGTCCTTGTAAAATGTCCAGATCCCGGCCGGTTTCGCGCGCCGCCCCATGTATATGAGGTTGTGCGCTCGGCCCAGCAGCTGATTCAGATAGATCGTGAGTTGCGCGCCGGTCACATCCTCCCGAACCGTCGCGAGATCAGAAGCGGTCTGTCGGTATAATAGAGCCAACTCTTGGAGCTCGCCCGGCGTCAGCGTGGAAACGCTTCTCCGCGCCTGGGTGCCGACAAATTGTTCGAGACGTGCCCAGTAAGGTCGCCGTTTTTCGAGCCACCGAGCGGAGATCAATGTCGTCCTCGTTTGACAATCTTACCATTGAGACCCCGGAGCAAACTTCGCTCGACTTCCCGCTTGCCGGAGTCGGCAGCAGGTTTCTTGCGCTCGCAGCCGACCTTGCCATTCAATTTATCGCCGGCTTCATTCTTCTGCTGGTTGCGGTTTTTGCCCTGCCCGCCATGGCATGGAGCCGCTTCGGCCCGCAGTGGTTTCTAGCGGGCGTGATTGTCCTTGTATACATCCTCAACTCCGGCTATTTCGCTTTCTTCGAAGCCGTCTGGAACGGCCAGACACCTGGCAAACGCTACGCGCAAATCCGGGTCATAAAAGACGACGGCCGTCCAATCAGCGCCTACGATTCCATCGCGCGGAATTTCTTGCGCGTGGTCGACGAACTGCCCAGTTTTTATATCGTCGGGGTGCTCAGCATTTTCCTCAGCAAGCAAAACAAGCGCCTGGGCGACTACGTCGCCGGCACGGTCGTCGTCCACGAAAAGACGATTCAGGACGCGCGCCCCTTCCTTGAGACGAAATCCGACGCCTCCTGGCCGATGCTCGATACTTCGCACATCACGGTCGATGAGCTGCGCGTAATCGAGACGTTTCTTCATCGCCGCGACAGCTTCGAACCCGCACTGCGTACGTCAATGGCCGCAAAAATCACCAGCCGCATCGCACCCAAAGTGGGGATGGAAGTGGTAGGATGGCCGCAAACCGAACGCTTCCTGGAGGCGGTCTACGAACAATACCGATCCGCAGGCCGCTATCAGTCCTGATCTGTCCCCACAAAATTCCCAGGTAACCCAAGAGTCCTCGGCAGGAAAGAACGGTGGCATTCCGGCACGCATTCCCAAAAGGCGATGGTGCATGGCTTTCCTGCTCGGTCTCGGCGTTGTAGTTACCTATCTTGACCGCATCAATCTTTCGGTCTCGCGCGAAGCCCTTGAAAGTTCGTTCGGAATTTCGCTGGTCATGTTTGGCTATTTGCTGAGCGCCTTCAGTTGGACCTACGGCGCAATGCAGGTTCCCGCTGGATGGCTTCTCGATCGCTTTGGCATTAAGCGCATCGGCCGCCTCGGCACATTTCTGTGGAGTTGCGCTTCGTTCGCCGCAGCGCTGTCGACCGGCGTCTCGACCATGCTCGGAGCACGCCTCATGCTGGGAGTCGCCGAATCGCCGATTTTTCCGGCGAACGCAAAAGCCATCGGCGATTGGTTTCCTTCGCACGAACGAAGTTTTCCCATGGCAATCACCGACGGAGCCGCGAAATTTGCATCGGCTATCGGCGTGCCGCTGATCGGCCTGCTCCTGATTCGCTTCGGCTGGCGATGGGCGTTTGCGACGACAGGTTTCATCAGCTTCGCTTATTTCTTGTTGTTTTTCTGGATATACCGCAGTCCATCGGAAGATCCGGATCTTTCTCCGGCCGAGTTCGCCTACATCACGGGCAATCGAAACCAGGATCCCGTGGGGAGTGTCGCTCCCGGCGGCCTAAATAAACTCTCCGTCCTCGAATTGCTCAGAGAGAAAAAGGTTTTAGGACTCGCTCTGGGTTGGGGCGCGTACAACTACAGCTTCTACCTCCTGCTCACCTGGCTGCCCAGCTATCTCTCGCTTTCGCTGCATCTGGATCTGGCGCACTCGGTCGTCTACACCAGCATTCCATGGGTCATCGCCACGTGTGCGGATGTTTTCATCGGCGGGTGGCTCATCGATACGCTCATTCGCGCTGGATGGAAACCCAATCGCGTCCGTAAGACGGCGATGGTTCTGGGAATGTCGATGGGTCTTGCGATCTGGGGCACGCGATCGGCCCACACTCCGTTTGAAGCCCTCTCCTGGATCAGCATCGCTCTCTGCGGCCTCTCGATCGCCGCGCCCGTTGCCTGGACCGTTCCTTCACTGATCGTACAGCCGGAAAATGTCGGCGTCGTCGGAGCCATCGCCAATTTTTCCAGCCAGGTCGCCGGAATCTGCGCGCCGATCGTTACCGCCTACATCTACTCCCTCACAAAATCGTTCTCCTCGGCTTTTGCCACCGCCACCGCCGTTCTCCTGGTGGGCATCTTTGGCTACGTAGTCCTCCTGCAGCAAATCGTCCCCATCCAATCGAAGTCTTCCATTCGATGATCCCAGTGCCATATTTTTATTCGTATTGACATAGACGCGGAGCGTCGGACACGATCGACACCGCACCGGCTGTCCTCGCAAAGCAAAAGACAGCCGGCCGCGCGTCAGTTCCAATTGATCGTCAAATTGCTTGAAACGACCGTAAGTCCAGTCGCTGCACCAGATCCACTTTGCTAATCGACTGCAGATCGCTCTGTGCCTCTCGCCTGCTTTCCCAAAGCAACTTCTTCGCCCCAATCGAGTCTTATAATAAAGACACCCGATGACTCCTGACGCTCCGCGCATCGCCGACTCGTCTCTTGGCTGGATGCACCCGCTCGTCCGTGACTGGTTCGTCGGCCGCTTCGGCACGCCCACCGAGCCTCAATCCCAGGGCTGGCCGCACATTCTCGCAGGCAAAACCACTTTGATTTGCGCTCCCACGGGCTCGGGGAAAACTTTGGCCGCGTTCCTCGCCTGCGTCGACCGGCTCGTGCGCAACGCGCTCTCTGGCAACCTGCCCAACCGCACCGAAGTCGTATACGTTTCGCCGCTCAAAGCACTGAGCAACGACATTCAGAAAAATCTCGAAGGCCCGCTCAGCGAAATCGCGCAACTCGCCGCCGAACGCGGTCTTCCCATGCAGGCGATTCGCACCGCGGTCCGCACAGGGGATACTCCTTCTTGGGAACGCCGCGCGATGCTTACGCATCCGCCGCACATTCTCGTCACGACGCCTGAATCGCTTTACATTCTGCTTACCGCCGAAAAGAGCCGCGAAATTCTGAAGACGATCGAAACCGTCATCGTCGATGAAATTCACGCGGTTGCCGACGACAAGCGTGGCTCGCATCTGGCGATTTCTCTCGAGCGCCTGGAACGGCTCGCAACAAGGCCTCCGGTCCGCATCGGGCTTTCGGCAACGCAAAAGCCTCTGGAACTCGTCGCGCATTTTCTGACCGGCAGCGGCCGGCCGGAACCGGAAATCGTGCAAATCGGCCAGCGCCGCTCGCTCGATCTCGCGGTCGAGGTACCATCGAGCGAACTTGGCCCGGTCACCTCCAACGAGATGTGGGCGGAAATCTACGATCGCATTGCCGACTTATCGCGCCAGCATCGCTCCACGCTGATTTTCGTCAACACCCGCCGCCTTGCCGAACGGCTCGCTCATCATTTGGGCGAGCGCATTGGCAAGGAAGCGGTCGCCGCGCATCACGGCAGCCTTTCACGCAAGCTGCGTCTGGCTGCCGAAAAGAAGCTCAAAGCCGGTGAAGTCCGTGCTCTGGTCGCGACAGCGTCCCTCGAACTCGGCATCGATATCGGCTCGGTCGATCTGGTGTGCCTGATCGGCTCGCCGCGCGCGATTTCGGTCGCGCTGCAGCGCATCGGGCGCGCAGGCCACTGGCGCGGCGCCGTCCCGAAAGGACGAATTTTCGCCACGACTCGCGACGAATTGCTCGAATGCGCCGCGCTGGTTCGAGCAATTCGCCGCGGCGACCTCGATCGCATCATCATTCCGGAAGCGCCGCTCGATATCCTCGCGCAACAGATTGTGGCCATGTGCGCCTCCGAGGATTGGAGCGAGCAGGAGCTCTTTGATTTCATCCGCCGGGCGTTTCCGTATCGGGAGCTCGCACGCACAGACTTCGATGCGATCGTCGAAATGCTCTCGGAAGGAATCTCGGCCAAACGCGGCCGTTTCGGTGCCTATCTTCATCGCGACCGCGTGAACGGCATGCTGAAGGCGCGCCGTGGCGCTCGTCTCGCCGCCATTACCAGTGGTGGTGCGATTCCCGAAAACTCTCTCTATAGCGTCGTCTCGCATCCGGAGGGACACGTCGTCGGGTCGGTTGACGAAGATTTCGCCGTCGAAAGCCTGGCCGGAGACATCATGCTGCTCGGCAATACGTCCTGGCGAATACGCCGAGTGGAATCCGGCCGCGTACTTGTGGAAGACGCGCAAGGCGCTCCGCCCAATATTCCTTTCTGGCGCGGCGAAGCTCCCGGTCGCACGAACGAACTCTCCTACCACGTCTCGGATTTGCGCGAGAAACTCAGCGCAATGCTCGATGGCGTACCCCCGGGTCCGGAATCGCGGACTTTTCCGGGCGCAGTCGGCGCAATCGGCTGGCTCAAAGACGAATGCGCCGTCGATCAGCCCGGCGCCGAACAGCTCGTCGAATATCTCCTCGCCGGTCGCGCCGTCTTGGGCGCGGTCCCAACGCAAAAAACCATTGTCGCCGAGCGCTTTTTTGACGAAAGCGGCGGAATGCAACTGATCATTCACGCCCCGCTCGGCGCTCGCATCAACAAAGCCTGGGGCCTTGCTCTTCGCAAACGCTTCTGTCGCTCGTTCAATTTCGAGTTGCAGGCGGCCGCGACCGACAACGGGCTCAACATCGCCCTGGCTGAGCAGCACAGCTTTCCGCTGGCGGACGTTTTTCATTTCCTGAGCGTGAATTCGGTTCAGCATGTTCTTGAGCAGGCGTCCCTCGCTTCGCCTCTTTTTACCGCGCGCTGGCGCTGGGATGCCGGCCGTTCCCTTGCTCTGCTCCGCTTCCGCGGCGGGAAGCGCGTGCCGCCCGCGATCCAGCGCATGCTGGGCGATGATCTGCTTGCGGCGATCTTCCCTGAGTCGCTCGCCTGTCCGGAAAATCTCGAGGGTGAAATTGAAATTCCAACTCATCCGCTGATCCGCGAGGTGATGAAAGACGTCCTGACCGAAGCGATGGACATCGACGGTCTTCGTCAGTTGCTCAGCGACATTGCCGAAGGCCGCATCCGGTGTATCGCAGTCGATACGCCAATTCCCTCGCAGTTTTCGCATGAAATCCTGAACGCGAATCCGTATGCCTATCTCGACGACGCTCCGCTCGAAGAGCGCCGCGCCCGCGCCGTCGAAATGCGGCGGATGTTGCCCGAGGCGGTGCTTTCCGAAGTCGGACGGCTCGATCCGGCCGCAATTGCCGAAGTTCGCCAGGACGCGTGGCCCGATGTCCGAGATGCCGAGGAACTGCACGACGCGCTGCTGACGTTCGTCGCACTGCCTGAAAAACAGGGCGAAATATCAATCGCCGGCCCCTTGCAGGCAAGAGTCGAGGAATCGGCGCGATCTTGGGTGGAATTGTTCGATCGACTGGCAGCAGAAAACCGGGCGACAAGAGCCGTGATCGATGGCACAACTTTTTGGGTTGTAGCTGAACGCGCCAAGAGCTTCGCCGAAATCTACCCGCAGGCGACATTCGAAACGGCGCTGCCGGACGTTCAATCATCTCCGCCTTCAGCAGGCGACGCGATCTTGACGGCCGTCACCGGATGGATGTTTCACTCGGGGCCCGTCGCGGCAAGCGATCTGGCCGCGCTCCTTCACCTCGCGCAGCCGGCAATCGATCGCGCTCTACTACGCCTCGAATCTGCCGGTACGATTCTGCGCGGCCAATTCACAGGCATAAGCGCCGGCGAAACCGAATGGTGCGAACGCCGGCTTCTTGCGCGCATTCACCGTCTCACCATCGGCGGCCTTCGAAAGCAGGTCGAACCGGTCCCCGCCATGCAATTCATGCGCTGGCTGCTCCGTTGGCAGCACGTCGCGCCCGGCACGCAAGTTCACGATGAACGCGGAACTCTGGAAATCCTCGAGCAATTGCAGGGCTTTGAAGCTCCCGCCAACGCATGGGAGCGCCAGATTCTCGCGCGGCGCATCGCGGGCTATGACCCCGCAATTCTCGATCATCTCTGTCTCACCGGTGCGCTCGGCTGGGGCCGCTTGTCGCCGCATCCGGCCACTCTCGAGCCGGTCGCCTCCGAAGGCCGGCGCGTGATTCCAACCAGCGTCGCACCGGTCACCTTCTTCGTCCGCGAAGAAGCGGAATGGATGATTCCGCAACGTGAGCCGTCCGAGGAAGTACAAGGTCTGGGCCGGATCGCCCGTGATGTCCTCGGGTTTCTTCGTCAGCGCGGGGCGTCCTTTTTTGCGGACATCGTTCGTGGCAGCGGCAAGTTGAAATCCGAAGTGGAAGCGGCGCTCTGGGAGCTGGTCGCGGCCGGTATGATCACGGCCGATGGCTTTGACAATCTTCGTTCGCTGATCGATCCGAAGCGCCGCGCCGGCCACGGTTCGGGGAAAACGGCGCGACCGCGCCATAGTGCGGGCCGCTGGTCGCTTCTATACGCAGAGGGTCCGTCGGACCGCACGAATGCGATCGAAGCCACTTGCTGGATGCTGTTGCGCCGCTACGGCGTGGTCTTCCGCGAAATGCTCACGCGAGAAACGATTCTCCCGCGCTGGCGCGAACTCCTGATCGCGCTGCGCCGGCTCGAAGATCGCGGCGAGATTCGCGGCGGA
>DATMLZ010000014.1:0-14615 GCA_035569955.1 Candidatus Acidiferrum sp. | reverse complement strand
CGCTGCAGGATTCCCCCACGCCCGGAGCAAATTCAATCGCGGCAATCGTCTTAGACCGCCTTTACGGATTCACCGGCGAACGGCTCTACCGGCAGTGGGCGGAAAAAACGCTGGAAGCGTTCATTGGGCTGATCCCCAATTACGGACTGTTCGCCGGGACGTACGCCTTGGCGGCTCTGTTGCACGCGCGCCACGCGCTGCAAATCGTGATCACCGGCGCCGCGAATGATCCGCTGGCAGCGGCCCTTGAAAACGCAGCGCAAGAACTCTATCGGCTGGGAAAAGCCGTTCTGCGAGTGACGCCCGAGCGGCTTGCCTTGTCCACGCTCCCGCAAGCGTTGCGCGAAACACTGCCGAATCTCGATGCCGGCAAGGCGCAAGCCTTCCTCTGTGTCGAGACAACTTGCTTCCCGCCGGTTGGCGATGCCGCCGCGCTCAAAAATCTGCTCGCGACCGTCGGTCTGCCATCTGCAATCGCGCGCGCCAAAAAAGAAGGGGAATCCTGAACACGCATTTGGCGAATTTCCGCCGGTGCGGATTGGCGAACATCGGTCGCACCTGCCTCGTTGCGCCGCCTGCCGATGCGCTAGAATGATTTCATCCAGATGGAAGAAGGTTCGCAGATTCCGCAGGAAACGCCGACCTCGCGAATGAGGATCGCCGGAGGCGGCTTCTTCGGCCGCCTCATTTTTTCGTTTCTCGTCCTTTGCGCGATCGGTTTGGGAGTCGCGCTCGGTCTTCTCTTTGTTTACGCGAGCGATCTGCCGGAGATTCACGCTCTGGAAGATTACCGCCCGAACGTTGTCACCGAACTCTATGCCGACGACGGCCAGCCGATCGGCACGTTTGCTTTGCAGCGCCGCATTCTACTCGCCTACGATCAGATCCCTCAGATCCTCAAAGACGCCATTATCAGCACCGAAGATCAGCATTTCGAGGATCATTTCGGTATCGACATTCCACGTGTAATGCAGGCCGCATATCGCGACTTGCTTCACCGGCGCGTCGTCGAAGGCGCGAGCACGCTGACGATGCAACTCGCGGGCGGCCTTTTCCTGAACCGCGCCGACCGAAGCGCCAAGCGAAAGATTCAGGAAATGCTCCTCGCTCTGCAAATCGAGCGGCACTACACGAAAGATCAGATCTTCACGATGTACTGCAATCAGATCTATCTCGGCAGCGGCAACTACGGGATGGAAGCGGCGTCGGAATACTACTTCAGCAAGCCGGTTGGACAGCTCACGCTTCCGGAGGCGGCGACACTGGCCGCCATCATTCGTGGGCCGATCTATTCGCCCGTCATTCATCCGGACCTGACGCTCGCCCGTCGCAATCTGGTTCTTTCGCTGATGGTGCGCAACGGCAAGATCAAGCAGTCACAGGCGGACGCCGCCGCGAAACAGCCACTCGGGTTGCGCGTCGAGTCGGGCAAGATCGACCTCGCACCTTATTTCGTAGAAGACATCCGCGAATATCTCGAGCACACCTACGGCACAGAAGCCGTCCACGAGCAGGGACTGCGCGTTTACACCACGCTGAACGTGCAGATGCAGAAAGCCGCCGATCAGGCGGTGCGTGATGGTCTGCACTCCTATGACCGGCGCCATGGATGGCGCGGTCACCTGCCGAATATTCTCGATCAGCATCTCGGCACCCTCGAGAAATACCAGAACGATGATTGGCGCAGCGGAATTGAGAAAGGTGACTACGTCACCGGTCTTGTCACGTCGGTCCAGACCACATTCGCCTGGATAAAGATCGGGGCGTACAAGGCGATGCTCACGCCCGTCGATTTTGCCTGGACCCAGCACAAGTCTCCGGCCGACATTCTCAGGGTGGGAGACCTGGTCAGCGTTTACATCAAGAGCGTTGCAGGCACTTCTGCCGAAGTCGAGCTCGAACAGATACCGGGCGCGCAAGCGTCGTTGCTCGCAATCGACAACGCTTCGGGCGAAGTCAAAGCCATGGTCGGCGGCTACGATTTTGACGAATCGAAGTTCAATCGCGCGACACAAGCTTTTCGCCAGACCGGAAGCTCGTTTAAGGTGTACGTCTACGCCGAGGCAATCGAACAGGGTGGGTCGCCGTTCGACGTTGTGACTGATGAACCGGTCAGTTTTCGAAGCGGAGGACAGGAATACACGCCTCACAACTACGACGAGAAGTTCGAAGGCCGTATCACCCTCCGCCGCGCGCTTGCTGATTCGCGCAACATTCCGGCCGTAAGGCTGCTTGACCATGTCGGGATCCAAAATGTGATTGAGCTTGCTCGCAAAGCGGGTATCTCGAGCCCCTTGCCGCCTTATCTCCCTCTTGCACTTGGCGCGGCTGATCTGACGCTCATGGAGCACACTTCGGCCTTCACGATTTTTGCCGACGACGGCATTCACATCCAACCGCACGAAATCCGCCGCGTTACGACCTACGACGGCTCGATCCTTGAAGAAGCGCACCCCAACGTGACAGACGTCATCAAGCCGGATACCGCGCGCACGATGGTCGCGATGCTAGAAGATGTTGTTCAGTTCGGCACCGGCGTTCGCGCGAAAGAGCTTGGCCGGTTTTCCGGCGGAAAGACGGGAACCACGAACGATTTCACCGACGCTTGGTACATCGGATTCACTCCGCAGATCACGGCCGGAGTTTGGGTCGGAAATGACGACAAGCGTGTCTCGCTCGGGTCAAAAGAAACCGGCGCGCGGGCGGCTCTGCCGATTTGGCTAGAGTTCATGCAGCAAGGGATGCAGGGGATGCCGATTCAGGACTTCCCGAACGTCACACCGCTCGAAAGAGTCGCCCCGACCCAGCACGTCGAAGTCGATACGGCAGACACCGCGCCCCCTGCCGACGCAGCCGAACAAGGTCTGGCTCCATCGAACAACGCCGCTCCACCTGCCCAAGAGAACAAGACTCCGTCCGCGAATGTCGCCCCGGCTGACCCGATCGCCGCGCCGAAGCAGTAGCCTGACAAAATCACTTTTTGCGAAACGGATCCCAGCCAAGCGAAGCAAGGCTGCGTGTGTCCCGCTGGTCTCGGACCAGGGAGACGCCGCTCCCACGATGAATTTCACCGATCGCCGCAAGGTTCCGAAAACCCGGCGCTTTCCGAAGCCCCGACAGCAGTTGTTTTGGCACGGTAAAGAGCAATTCATAGTCATCTCCGCCGTGCAAGGCCATGTCGAGTGGATTGGCTCGCTTGCCACCGAGGCGCCGGGCGATCCAGCCGGGAATATTTACCTGAGGAATCTTCGCCTCAAATAGCCGTGCGCCCACGCCGCTTGCGCTCGATAGTCGTGCAAGGTCGGTAGAGAGTCCGTCAGAAATGTCCATCATTGCCGAAGCTAGGCGACGCTCCGCCAGAAATCGACCGAGCTCCAGCCGCACCTGTGGGTAAAGATGCGGCTGGAGCAACTTGCCAAGGTTCCGATTCTGCGCCAGACCACGCCTTACGATTTCAAGCCCGAGTTGCGCTCGCCCCAGGGCGCCGCTCACGAACAAGACGTCGCCCGGTCGTGCCCCGGATCGGGTCACGGCGAGGCCTCTTGCCATCTCCCCGAAGACGGTGATTCCGATCGATATCGAGTCACTCTGCGTCGTATCGCCGCCCGCCAGGGTCAACCGAAGTGACCGGGCCGCTCGGCCCATCCCGCGCAAGAAGGCGTCAAGCCACTTTCCCGTTCGTGATTTCGGCAGTGCCAGCGTCAGGAGAAACACGCGCGGCTTTGCACCCATCGCGGCCAGATCGCTCGTCGCGCGCGCCAGCGATTTGTAGCCCACCGAGTCTGCCGGATGCCGATCAGCCCAGAAATGAATGTCTTGGGCGAAACCGTCGACCGTCACTACCCAGTCGGTACCGGCGTTTTGACCAATTACCATAGCGTCGTCGCCGATCCCCAAAAACACTCCTTTGGGGCGCCCCTTAGTGCCTATAAATGAAGGGATTACGCGCGCAACGCGTTCGATTAGCCTGGTTTCGTCTGGCATTTGCTGGCCGTCGGTATGCTTCCCTATTCCTGCACGTCGGTACAGTTGTTCGGCAAAGCCCGATGCGATAGCCTTCTCTCTGCAAAACCAGCCCCGATTATAGGGCGAGAGCTGCACGCCAGGCGAGTTTTCCGGCGCCCGGCGAGGAGGCCTGACATGGACAAGAGGCAGTTCGGAATCACTCTTTGGTTGGTGTCGCTCGTTCTGATTGTGGCTTGGCTGACAGAAGCAATTCTGCGCGACCGGGGCTTTGTGTCTGAATATCTGGCTCCGCTTGCGGTTTTCGGAAATGTTCTGGCGGTTTTCGTAATTAAGGAAACGCGCCCGATGGAACACAAGCAGTAACTGCAATCTACACAAAATGGAATATTTGGGTTGACGCGTTGTGTCGATCTGACTAGAATGATCGTCGGGTTTCGGACCAATGCTCTCGGTCCAGACTCTTTGAGATCATTCTTGAGGTACCGACGGGCCGCGCACGGGGTAGACGGCCCTCAGCCAACCGGGACATTCACTCGGGCACGTTCAAAGGGCGAAGCATCGGATGAAAGGTAAGCAATATACATTTTTTATTGCCTCGAGCGCTTCGGGCGCCATGCGCCGTGTGCGCGTACCCGCCTACGCCCTCCATCTGCTGGTAGTTTTCGCGGTGGTGGGAGGCATTACGGTCCTCGCCGCCATGGGCTCCTACTCTCGGATGCTCTGGAAGGCCGCCAGCTACAATGCCCTGCGTCGCGAACAGGACAGCCTGAAGCAGCAATATCAGGCGCTTCAGACCCAGGTGAAGGACACCAATCAGCGTTTGGATTCTCTGCAATCCCTGGCCGGCGAAGTCGCCATGGCTTACGGCATCACCCGCTTCCGCCAGACTCCCTTTGGGCTGACCGACAACGATAATCCGGATGCTTCCGGGACCGATGCGAGTTTTCAGGCGTCGGTCGATGAGTTCAGCTACCTGCAGAAGAATGTGACTGCCGTCGCATTATCGAGCGGCGGGAGTCGCTTGCTGCCTGCTGCCCAGCTAAGCACCTTGGGCATTGTCCCCACGCTTTGGCCGGTGGTCGGAGAAATTACAGGGCATTTTGGCGAGCGTATGGATCCGTTCAGCGGTGAAGGCGCGTTTCATGCCGGATTGGACATCGCCTCCCACTATGGCGATCCGATCCGTGCCACCGCCGACGGAGTCATCAGTGAAGTCGACAACCGCGCCGGATACGGCCGACTGATTGTGATCGATCATGGTTTCGGCGTGACTACCTGCTACGGCCACCTTTCTGCCTTCAACGTTCAGGTTGGCATGCACGTTCGCGCAGGCGACGTCATCGGATTTGAGGGGCAGAGCGGCCGCAGCACAGGTCCGCATCTTCACTACGAAGTCCGGATCTACAACACACCGGTGAACCCCTGGCGCTACCTCCGCAATATCAACATGAGCGCCCAGCCAAGCAGTGAAGCCGCAAGCTCCACCCCGGCCCCCAGCAACGGCGACTGAGTTCGCACCCTCCTGAAACACTCGCTTTTGGCATTTCCGCCAAGTCTTTCATCTTGTCCATCCTCCCGGCGTAAAGTAAAGTTTTTGTTCCGCTTTTTGCGTCTTAGGACGCGGCGCCTATGAAAGTCCCGATTCTCGATCTCAAATCAGAGTATGCCGAACTGCGCGAGGAGGTCCTTGCGGCGCTCGACCGCGTCGGGCGCGAGTCCAGTTTCGTGCTGGGACCTGAGGCCGAGGCGTTCGAACGCGAGTTTGCGGCATTTTGCGAGACCAAGCATTGCATTGCGGTCAGCTCGGGCACCGCAGCTCTGCATCTGGGATTGCTTGCCCTGGGCGTCCAGGAGGGAAGCGAAGTCATCACCACACCGAACAGCTTCCTCGCCACGGCCGAGGCGATCACCTACTGCGGCGCGTTGCCGGTCTTTGTGGACATCGATCCTGCCACCGCCAATCTCGATCCGAAGCTCGTCGAGCGAGCCATCACGCCTCGCACCCGCGCCATTGTTCCGGTTCATCTTTACGGGCGGCCGGCGGATATGGACGCGCTGCGCGAAGTCGCGGCGCGCCATAATCTGCGGATTCTCGAGGACGCCGCGCAGGCTCACGGGGCGCGATACCGCGGCAGCCGAGTCGGCTCACTTGGGCACGCGGCTGCGTTCAGCTTTTACCCAACCAAGAATCTCGGGGCTTACGGCGAAGCGGGCGCCCTCACGACCGACGACGACAATATTGCGAAATTTGCCCGTGCGGCTCGTTCGCACGGCCAGACGGCCCGCTACGAACACGAATTCGTCGGCTACAACTACCGGATTCAGGGCTACCAAGCCGCCGTGCTGCGTATAAAAATGCGCCGGCTCTATGCCTGGACCGAGCGGCGCCGGCAGATTGCCCTCGAGTATCGCCGCCTTCTTGCCGGTGTGCACATCGAACTGCCGGTCGACCACCCCGCCGACGAGTGCGTCTATCACCAGTTTGCGATCTACACAAACAATCGCAACGCGCTTATCACGCACCTCGGCTCACGCGAGATCGAAACGGCCGTGCACTATCCGACGCCAATTCACCTGCAGCCCGCCTACTCATCCCTTGGCTATCCGCAGGGCACCTTCCCTCACACTGAACGCGCCTGTGAACGCGTTCTGAGCCTGCCGATTTTCCCTTCCATGAGTTCCGAGCAGGTCGCGCACGTCGCGAACTCGGTCCGCGAGTCTGCCGGACAAGCCTAGACTTTGCCGGCGAATTCGATCAGAAGCCGAGCGATCAGCCCTTGAACATATAAAGGAAGGCCGCAACGCCGATTCCGACGAGAATCAGCACGGCTAGAATTTTGAGGAGCGTGGAAACCGGAATCGAGGGGATCGGGCTCAGCGGTCTGCGTGGCGGTACCGGGGGATCGAGAACCGCGGCACCGGTATGCTTGCGCGGCGGAACGCCCGAGCGGCTGCCTCCAGCGTCGGGTTGGAGCTCTGGTTCGTGTTCGCTGAATTCGTAAGGCATTGGCGAATCAATCGAAGCACCGAAGTGCCGCCGGCGCCGCCGATCACGCTCCCGGCTGGACCGAGTAATCCTGCTGCGGCGGCGGGAAAGGCGTCGGCTGAGACTCCGGCGCGCCGAAGGCGCTCGAGGCGCCGGCACTTGAAGCATTCATGGCGTGGTCCCGAAGGGTTGTCGCGAGTCCTTCGAAAATCTTCGAGACCGAATCACGCAGCGACTGGTCGGCCGAACGCATCAGCGATTCGATCACGTTTTGCCCGTGCTCATTGAGACGCCGCACGGACGCGACGGTCCAGGCGTCGGTTGCCGTCTGGATTCGATCGTTGCATTGCGCGGCGGCTTGATCGGCGATGGTGTTCAAATTCTCGGTCCAACGCTGAGCATGAGCGTCTCGTTCGGCGCGATGCGTTTCAAGTGCTGCCGCTATTTCAGCAGCAAGCACCGCTCGCGCATCGTTCATGGTCGATTCCAGGTGAGAGGACGTTTGCTGGCGCAGATTCTCGATCGCGCTGGCCGAGTTGCTTTCGAAGCTCGCTTGCACTTGGGACGCAAGATTTTCGATCTCCTGCTTTTTCTGTTCGACCGCGCTCTGGCTGGCTTGCGTAAATTGCTGGCTGTGCTCGCCGGACATGTTGTGAAGCACCTGCCCGAACGAGGCCGCCGCAGCTTCGGCAGCTTCGGCCATTTGCGTTCGGGTGCGCCCGGTCAAGTCGTTGGCAACCCCATCGAGCTGTTGATGTACCTGAGCCAGATGGAAAATCGATTGTCCTTCAAGGTGCGTCGCGAATTGCGCCGTGGCCTTGGTGGTCTCTTCCTGGAAACTTGAGGTGGTCGCCGCCAAAGTCTGTTCGGCCAGGACTTGCAGCCTTTCGCGCGTCTCTTGCTGGAGCCATTCGGACGTCTTGCTGATCGATTCGCTGGCTGCGTGCCCGGCGCGCGCGCTGATCGCATCGAGTTCTTCGCTCCACTTGGCGAGCGCTTCGACCCGCGCTGCCTCAAACTCGCCACGAAGACCACCCGCGGTCGCTTCAATCTGGGCGGCTACCTCGCGCAAAGTTCCGTCAGCTGCCTGGCGCAAACGATCGCGGTGAAGGCGAAGACTTTCGGTGATCTGCTCCTCGCGGCCGGAGAGTTCGCGCAGCAGTTCCGGTACGCGCGCGGCATGCGGCGCGACACGTGCTTCGGCGTCAACGGCGATTCGTTCGAGCGTCTGCTGGCGTGCGCTTTCCAGCGTGTCCCGCGCTTTCCAGAGTTCCTGATCGATCGAGGCCTTTACGCCGGCCAGTGTGTTTTGAGCTTCGGAAGACATCTGCGCCAGGAGCCGCCCGAGATTCGTAAACTGCTCGGCCATCTTCTCTTCGGTGGTGCGGACCGCGTGCTGGGCGTGCTCGGGCAGTTGTTCGGCGAGCCTTTGCAGCGTGCGGTCGATCGATGACTGCAGTAATTCGTCCCATTGCCGCTGCGCAACGGCCATCTCTGACGTAAGCCGCTCGCGCCAGATCGCCGCCGATGGGTCGTTCGGGTCGCCGGTGCGGCCGGAGACATTTTCGGTGTTGTTCGGTTCGAAGTGATTGGCCGAGTCCGGGGAATAGCTGTTCATGGAACTTGTGGGTCCTTCCATCAGGATTTCGGACGAGTTGAATGATGCTTCCGGTCCGCTCGGTAGATCTTGGCTAAAAAATGTTTGCGGCGGCGACAAAAGCGGCCAGCCTTCGGGCATCGTACCGAGGCCCCAGATGTTTGCCGCTTCTTCGAGCTCAACGGCCACCTGGAAAAAATCGCGAATCGAATGCGGCCTGTGAATCCAGGCCACTCGCCCGCGCACGTTGCGCCGGTTGCCGCCGTTTGCGACTTCAATCGTGACCCAGGAGTTGCGCGGAAGATTGTGCTTGGACGAGTAGCGGCAGCCCTGAAGGTTCAGCGCAATCGTTGCCGTCCGCTCTTCAAATGGATGACCCATCAGATCGACGCCGCGGACGATCAAGGGGATCGATTCGGAGACTCGCCCGCTCCTGCGGCGCTCGACTGTCGGGTTGGAAGACACGTCGTGCACGAGTCAACCTCTGCGTAGGGCCCTAAGAGTAACACTCTCGCTTGCGCGGGTCGAGAGCGAACACGAAGCTGTCGAAAACCGAGCCGGGGTGGAGAGTGCGGGCGCACTCTCCACCGGCCGAAATTACTACTTCTTCTTCGGAGGCGCCTTGGTCGGTTTCGTTCCAATGCTCGTGCTGACGCCGCCGCTCATCTGCGTCACGTTGTCCATCATTTCCTTGCACTGAGCGCCCAGTGCGCCTGCCGCATCGATGTCGACGCACTTTTGCAGCGCATCCATCGTGCCCGGATCGAACGTGAATATGTCCTTGCCGTCCACAGTCTTGTCCTGCACTGTCGCGACATACGCGCTGCCGAGCAGATACCAGGTCTGCTGGTCTTTCGGGTTTGCGTCGCTGGCCTTCTTCAAGGGAGCGATCGCATCCTGTCCGAATCCCTTGTTGTTGAGAACGATTCCGATGTTTTTGTAGCAGCGCGCGCCGACCGCGCCCGAAGCAGCCGCGCCCCCTGGCGCACCGGGCGTTGCCGGAGCAGAACTTGCGAGCGTGACGGCCTTGTCGCAAGCGGCGGCAGCATCGGTTTCCTTCTGCGTCCGCACGGCCGGATCGCGCTGCGCGGCGCCGGCGTTGACCAGCGCCGTGCTGAGGTCGGCGTAATAGTCCGGCTCAGGCTTCAGATCAATCGCCTTCTGGTAGGCCGTCGCCGCGTCGTCGAACTTCAGAGTCCCGTCATCGGCACGGCCAATACTGGCCCAAACCAAGGCGTGGTTTCCAACGTCCTTCGCACCAACGCCCTGCTCAGCCGCGGTATATTCGGTGAGGGCGGTTTGATAGTCGGAATTCATCTTGCTGACCAGGTCCGACTTCTGGTCGGCGGGCACGGTCGCCAGCTGCTTTTTCAGTGCGTCGGCGTCAGACATCGCCGTGGTGGCCGCGTCAAAATGCGCCTTCATGTTCTTGAACGCGTTGGCGTCTGCGGCGGCTTTTGCCGTTGCTCCCGACGACGCGGCGATTTCCTTCAGGTTGATGTTCCACGGCTGCGGGGTGGCGCCGGCTTGCTGAAACTGCTGCGTAAAACCGTTGGGCAACTGCGGGCTGGTAAGCGTAACCGTATAAACGCCGTCCGGCACTCCGACCTGGATGAAGTTTCCCTTGCTGTCGGTCTTGGTCGTAAACGTTCGGCCCGTTTCATTCTTGATCGTGACCGTCACGTTCGGCATGGGATTACCGTCGATGCCGATCACCTGGCCTTGGACGTTACTTCCCTGCGCCGCCGCAATTCCCGCTGACAGCAGGATGAGCGCAAAACAGATGATTACGGCTCCCATCAATCGTTTCATTTTGTTAGCTCCTCGATTTTGATCCTCGCAAATCATTGCGCCGCAACGCGCACGCGGTAGGCAACCGGGTCAGTCAGACCCGCTTGGGCAAACGCCTCCAGCCGCAGGCGGCAGCTGTCGCACGTGCCGCAAGCAGCGTCCTCAAACTGGTAGCAGGACCACGTTCGATCCAGTGGGGCCCCAAGCTCGACTCCTCGCCTCACGATCGCGCTCTTTTTCATCGCGATCACAGGCGTCACGATCTCGATCTGGGTCTCCGGACGCGTTCCCTGCCGCACCACCTCCGCGAACGCATGATAATACTGCGGACGGCAATCCGGGTAGCCCGAACTGTCCTGTTCGACAGCCCCGATAAAGATGGCCGTGGCCCCGATTACCTCCGCCCAACTCACCGCCGCCGCGAGAAAATGCGCATTGCGGAACGGCACGTAGGTCACCGGAATGCCTGCGTCGGGACCGAGCGCATTCCCTGATTCGGGCACAGCGATGCTGCGATCGGTCAACGCTGAACCGCCGATCTGTGCGAAGGCATCCAGGCGGATCGCCAGCCGCTCGCGAACTCGGTAGAAATCGGCGATGCCTTCGAACGATTTCCGTTCGCGTGCCTCGGTGCGCTGGCCGTAGCTTGCGTGAAGCAGCGCAAGGCGATGGGTCTGGTTCGCGATCGCCGTGACCACGCAGGAGTCCATGCCGCCGCTCAGCAGGACAACTCCCTTGGGTTTTTCTCCCATCGTGCCTCTAGACTCCCTTTGCCGCCGGATCCCAAACGAATTTGTGCAACTGCAATCCGAGCCGTACCGGCAAACCGTCTTCGAGGATCCACCTGGCGAGCTCGCGTGCTTCGAGTCCAGGCCAGGTCCCGGCCGGATCCGGAAAAACGGGCGAAAAAAGCACCTCGGCGACGCGCGCGGCCAGATCGTGCCGTTCGGTGAATTCTTTGGCGAACTGGTAATCCCGCCGGCTCGCAATCACGAACTTCACTTCGTCTTTGCCGTCGATCACTTCGAAATTCGCCATGTCAAACTTCCCGCTCTCGCGCGAATCGGGACACTTCACATCCACGATCTTGATCACCTCGCGGGGGAGCGTCCCCACAAACCGCTCCCCGCTGGTTTCGATCATGACCGTGTAGTTCTCACCGAGGAGGCGGGCTGCCAGTTCCGGTGTTTCCGGCTGGAGCAACGGCTCGCCCCCGGTTAATTCGACGAGTGGAACACGCCTTTCGTTTCCTTCCCGGCCCGACGAAAGGCTGCTCACGCGATCGATGATTTGGTCGAGGGTTTGTTTCCGGCCGCCGTGGAACGCATACGCCGTGTCGCACCAGACGCAGCGCAAATTGCATCCGGTAAGGCGCACGAAGATGCACGGCAACCCGGCCCGCGTTCCTTCGCCCTGAATGGATTTGAAAATTTCGGTGATGACCATGATGCGACCTGCCGCGCCCCGCCCTATGGCCTGTAGGTTGCTGCGGCCGTTTCCGTTTCCCACACGGTCAAGCTCGTGGCCGCGCCGCCCGACAGCTGTCCTGCGAGCTGCTTCACGGTCTCGTCGTGAATATAGCGCGCCAGATTTTCGGCAGAAGGATTCACCTTGTCGAAGGGAGGCAATTCGTTGAGGTGCTTGTGGTCCAGCTGATTCACTACGCCGCGGAGGGCGCGTTTGAGCACCGTGAAATCATGCAGGAGTCCCAGTTTATCGAGTTCCTTGCCGGCGATGGTCAGGCGCACCCGGTAGTTGTGCCCGTGAAGGCTTTCGCACTTTCCCTGGTATCCGCGCAAACTGTGCGCTGCCGCGAACGCGGCGTCGACGCTTACTTCAAACATGAACGGTCCCCGATTTCCCTGCCTTTGCCGATGCTGTTTTTTCCTTTTTCGGAACAGATGCCATGAAGCGGGCTACTTCGGCGAGGTCTTGCGTGGTTCCGTAGCCGGGCAAGGAGTCGAGGAAAATTTTACCATACTGCATGCGGCGGATGCGGTTGTCCAGGATCGCCAGAATGCCGCGGTCGGTCTTTGTCCGGATCAGCCTGCCGAAACCCTGTTTCAGCGCCAAAACCGCCTCGGGAATCTGATATTCGGCAAAGGGGTTGCGCCCGTCCTCTTGCAAGGCGCGAACTCTGGCTGCAACGATCGGGTCGCTCGGAACGGCAAACGGCAACTTGTCGACGATGACACAGGAGAGCTGCGAGCCAGGCACATCGACTCCCTGCCAGAAACTTGCCGTCGCAAAAAGAACTGCGTTGGGCGTCGAGCGGAACCGTTCGAGCAAGGTCGACCGCGGCGCTGTGCCTTGCAGCAGAAGCGGGAATGTCACACGCATCTTTACGCGCTCGTAGACGTCACGCATTTGGGCGTAACTTGTGAAAAGGCAAAACGCCCGCCCCTCGGATATTTCCAGCAGCTTTTCAATCTCCGCGGCGGCTGCGCCCGCAAATTCAGCATGCCGCACATCCGGCATCCTGGCGGGAATGTAAAGCAGCGCCTGCTCGTTGAAGTCGAATTCCTGCGGGAGCGTCGCTTCCCGGGACGGCATCACGCCCAGCCGTTGTTTCAAATAATCGAAGCTGCCGCCGACCGAAAGCGTCGCCGACGTCAGCAGGACCGTGTCGAAATGTTCGAAGAGCTTCTCGCGCAGAATTTCGCTCACGTCGATCGGAGTTGCCGCCAGAAATACACCACGTCCGCGCCG
Source organism: Candidatus Acidiferrum sp. (assembly GCA_035569955.1). Classification (GTDB taxonomy): domain Bacteria; phylum Acidobacteriota; class Terriglobia; order Acidiferrales; family UBA7541; genus Palsa-295. The sequence goes on along the minus strand of DATMLZ010000014.1, from coordinate 1,566 downwards.
CTCATACCAGTAAACGTACGCGCCTTCCTCGCTTTCGAGCAAAAAAGCGAGCTCGCGACGCGCTTCCGAGGTGCGTCTGGCGAGCGCGATAATCTCCTCCGGTTTCGGAGTAATGGCCGCTAGTTCGGTCTCGACGCGCTTGAGTGCGGCCGAAAGATCGCCGTACGCGTCGTGATGGCGTTCGAGAAAAGCTTTGCGCTCCTGCGCGCCGAACGGATAGCGCCCTTCGCGCTCCGGAAACCTCTCAAAAAAAGTGCGGCCGCGTTCACGCAATCCTGACAGATAACGCCGGAGCGGGGCCGCTTCCACCTTGAGCACGCGCAGCATGGCTTCGATGTCGCGCGTCAATTCCTCGAAGCGATAGCTCGAAAGCTCGCGGCCGAAATAGTCGCTCGCCACGTCCTCAATCTCGTGCGCCTCGTCAAACACCACCGCCGCGTACTCGGGCAGAATCGAGCCGAAATCGTCATGCCGGATCGCCAGGTCGGCAAAAAACAGATGATGGTTGACGATGATCAAGTCGGCTTCCGCGGCGCGCCTCTGCATCGCCGTGACGAAACAGCGCTGAAACTCCGGGCATTTCTGGCCCGTGCAAAGATCGCTGCGCGCGTCGATGCGATTCCAAAGGTCCGCATCGTCGGGCAGGAAAGAGAGCTCGTTGCGGTCGCCCGTCTCTGTGAGCTTTTCCCAATCGCGGATCTGCGCGAACCAGTCGACCTCGTCGATTCCCTTTAGCACCGACCCTTGGCCGTCCATCTGGTGGACCTTCTGGCGGCAGAGAAAATTGGCGCGGCCTTTCATCAGGGCGACTTTCAAGTTTGGTGCGAAGTGCTTTTGCAGGAAGGGAACATCTTTCTGGAATAGCTGCTCCTGCAGGGACTTGGTTGCCGTCGAAATGACGACGGTGCGGCCGCTGCGGATGGCCGGTATCAGATACGCGAGCGTCTTTCCCGTGCCCGTGCCGGCTTCGATCACAACATGCTGCTTTTTCTCGAATGCCTCGTCGGCGATGCGCGCCATTTCGAGCTGGGAAGCCCGGAATTCGTACGTGGGATGGCTTTTCTGGAGATAGCCGCCAGCGCCGAAAATATCGTCGATGGTGATTTTCTCGGGTTGCGGGGCTGGTTTCTTGGTCATCTTGACGCGCGGCGAGGTGAGCCGGAGGCGAACTGATAAAGTAACACACCTCGGTTCCCGGCCCTTGCGGCGCGTCGTCAATCTTGTTTTGATTCGATACCGGAGGTCAGCCCGAGACTTGCCGCGAATTCTCTGTTTCTTGCGCGGGAACTTCTACGCCCGCGGTGCGCACGCGATTTTTCCCCTGGCGTTTTGCCTGGTAGAGGGCGACATCTGCCTGCACCAGCAGGCGCTCGAATTCGGTGGACTGTCCGCGTTGGAATCGGGCGACACCGAAACTGGCGGTAACCGAGACGTCCTGCCCGCCGAACTCGAACCGGTGCGCTTGAAACTGCTGACGAATGCGCTCGATCACGGCGCGCGTGCCGTCTTCTTTGGTGTACGTGAGCACGATGAGGAATTCGTCGCCACCTATTCGTCCGCAAATAT
>DATMLZ010000013.1:0-19024 GCA_035569955.1 Candidatus Acidiferrum sp. | reverse complement strand
GAGCCTTTGCGCGACCGGATGGAGATTATCGAGCTGCCCGGTTACACCGAGGAAGAGAAGGTTCACATCGCCAAGCGCTTCCTCATCCCTCGCCAGGTCAGGGAGCACGGTTTGAAGCAAGGCGAGCACGTGGAGTTTACCGACGAAGCGATTCATGAGCTGATCCGCCATTACACGCGCGAAGCCGGTGTGCGGAGCCTCGAGCGCGAAATTGCAACGCTGGTGCGAAAGCAAGCGCGGCGAATCGCCGAAGGCAAGACGGAAAAGCATACCGTCACGCCCGACATCGTTCGCGATGCTCTGGGCATCCAGAAGTTCCGGCTTGAAAAGGAAGTCGAGGAACGCGTGCAAAAGCCCGGAGTCTCGGTGGGGCTGGTGTGGACGCCTGTGGGCGGCGACATTGTTTTCATCGAGGCCAGCAAAGCGCGCGGCGGCCGCCAGTTCCAGATGACCGGCCACCTCGGCGAAGTGATGAAGGAATCGATGACCGCGGCGCTTTCGTGGGTTCGTGCGAACTCGGATCGCTACGGCATCGATCCGGACTTCTTCCGCAAGCTGGACTTGCACGTGCACGTTCCTTCGGGAGCGATTCCCAAAGACGGTCCGTCAGCGGGCGTCGCCATGGTCACTGCCCTTGTGAGCTTGCTGAGCGGTAGGGCAATTCGACCACGGGTGGCAATGACCGGCGAGATTTCGCTCTCCGGTATCGTCTTGCCGGTTGGCGGAATCAAGGAAAAGGTCCTCGGAGCGAAACGGGCTGGAATCCACGAGGTGATTTTGCCTGCGGACAACGAGCCCAACGTGAAGGAGGATCTGCCCGATACGCTGCTCGACGGCGTGAAGGTCCACTTCGTCCGGACTGCCGAAGAGGCGCTGGAAATCGCACTCGGCAAGTTTGAAAAGCCCGTGCGTCCGGCCAAGGGCGGTCAAGCGAGCGGCGATCAGCCAATCGCGGGCCCGGTCCACTGATCCAGAAGGTCTAAGCGCAGCGCCGAATCTTGGTCCAGAAATAGAAAAGGCTCGGGGGTTGATCCCTCCGGGCCTTTTATTTTTCAGCCGTCGGCAATGCGCATCATCCAACGTGTTTGTAGAGGATGCCACCCATCATGGAAAGCGACCACGCCGGTACATGTTTGAGGACGGCCTTGGCGATGCGGGTCTCCCAGCCGTTTTCGGCCGGTTTAGACTCGAGCGACGGGTTCGAGGCGAGATGATAGCGACCGTAGACCAATGAAGACTCGACCGCTCCCCAGCGCCTTTTGAACGTCGCAAGGCCGGGCTGGTCCACGTCAGAACGGCCCAGGTCAAAGGACCGCAGTCCCAAACTCTTTGCTTCCCGTATCGTTTGCCAGAACAAGAGATGCATCCCACCGAGCGCGTTGAACTTCGGATCGGAGCCGCCGTATTTGTAGACCATCGTGTCCTTGTGGCGGATCGTGAGCATCGCAGCGATCGGCTGGCTGCCACGAAACGCAACACGGATCTTGAGAAGTCCGCCAAACGCCATCGCCAGGCTTCGGAACCAATTCTTTGGCTGGGGTGGAACGTGGTGCCGTCGCCGTGTCGCCGTGAACAGACGATAGAAGGGGTCAAGCAGCGCGATACCTGATGATTCCTTGTAGATGAGCTCCTCGCGCTCGGCACGCCGAATCTTCCGCTGCGTCGAACTCTTGTGAAAGCTGCTGAAGATTGCTGAAAGCTCGGGTCGAAGATCAATTCGATGCCATGTACAGGCGGGCAAAGTCTTGCGCTCAAACCCGACCATCGGCGGAGCGTCGAGTGTTCGCATCTCAACGTAGCGCCACTTGTCGAGCGCCAGTTGCCATCGCAGTCGTGTGCTAATCAGCTGCAGGTCTTTCGGATCATCAATCAGAGGCTCGCAGTGATCCGAGAAGGGGAGCGAAACCAGCCGCCGGCCGGTCAACCAGCTCTCGATCGGACAGAAGATCATTCCGCCCCGCAGATCTCCCATCTCGGGAAATGTCACATAGGCAAATGGTCTGTAGCCGTAGGTCTGCTGCAGCGCGGTGAGCCACGCGGTCGAATGAAACACCGAAGCGCGAGGGTGCCGCTGCACCAGTGCCTCCCAGCGGTCGTCACTGGCAGGATCGATTGTCGTGCACTGTACGCCGAGGCGAGGTCGAACCTTCCAAGCAGCAGGTTTTTCGGGTTGGGGTACCAGACCCCGGTGCGAAGGACCGACAACCGGCCCACGAGTCAACAGGAGCGAATCAGGGGATTTCTCTTTTGCATCCGATGAAATCGTCATCGCTCAGCCTGTTGTCCCGCTTTTGTTTGCCGAGAAGGTGCGCTGCCGGTCCGATGACCGTCACAAGGATTAGAGAAAAAAGCAATCGAACGAGCAATCAGGTGAACGATGTAAAAGCGCCTAAGGCATCGCTCGTAGCGCCTTCTGTTTTGGCTGGGTGGGAAGGAATCGTTGTTCCGCTCTAATTTCGCGGCCGACGAGCCCAAAATGTGCCTGATTCTGGTTTCCATTCACCTACCAATGCGTCAGTGATCCATCGGGCCGTTCATATATCTGGCGGCCGACCGTTGGCTGGGTGATCTCGCTCGTTTGTGTGAGCGGCCCGGTGTCGAGGGTGACGCCCAAGCCCGGCCGGTCGTTCGGATAGAGCTTGCCCTGCTTGAAATCGGCGTACTCGGGCAGATATGGAATTTTCCGGTCGCTGTAGTTGTATTCGAACATGACCGAAAGGGGATAGGTGACCAGGCAATGCACGAGCGCCGCTTCGGCCACCGGTCCGGTGAAATGCGGAACCATTCCGACCGCGTGCGTCTCGCAAAGCGCCAGGATTTTCAGGTACTCGGTGATGCCCCCGACGTTTGGCAGCGTGGCGCGGCAATAATCGATGTCGTGATTTTCGACCAGCTTGTCAAAGTCCCAGCGCCAGCCCCATTCTTCGCCCGCCGCGATGGGCACAGAAGTCATCTGTCGCAGCTTGGGAATGTCCTCGAGAAAATGCTCGGTGCGGACAGGGTCTTCAACCAGATACGGCTCGTACGGTTCGATCAATTTGCAGCCGCGCAGCGCGTCGTCGTATTCGAAGCGCTGGTGAAAGTCGATGCTCCAGTCGCCATTCGGTCCGAGCGCGTCGCGAACGTCCTTCGCATCTTTCTCGACTTGCAGCACGGTCGCGCGCACATCCCAGGTGCTGCCGCGAACGTCCGCCGCGCCCATGCGATAGAGCTTATAACCTGCGTCGAACGTTGCTTGCACGCGATCCTTCAGCGTAGGGCGCGCGCCCCCCGGCCCGGCGGGAGGAGTCACGTTCCCCGTGTTGTAGCATTCGCAATAATTCCGCACGGCGCCGCCGAGCAACTCGTGAACCGGCACGCCCAGTGCCTTGCCCTTGATGTCCCACAACGCCAGATCGAGCGCTCCAAGCGCGTCGAGTTTTTCGGTACCCGGCGGATAGAAAGACTCCATATATTCGCGCTGCCAAATCGCTTCAATGTTAAAGGGATCGCGCCCGACGAGCGCGGTGGCGCACTGTTCGAGCGTGTCTTTCGCGCCGCCTTCGCCGATGCCGGTGATGCCTGCGTCGGTCTCCACCGTGACGAGCATGTTGCTCTGGTTGAAGAGCGGGTTCAGATCGGGCGGCTTCCAGATGCGGACGCGCGTGATTTTCGCTTTCGGCAGCGAAGCGTGCGCAATCCGGGGCAGCGCAAGACACGCGGCCGGTGCGCCTGCGAGGGATTTTAAAAACGATCGGCGTCGCAATGACCTGTGCATGGAGCAATCCTTTCGTCGAAGAGGGGAAAACCTTCCGGCAGAGCAGAGGGTACGCCGGTTGGTGCGTGCGGGCAAGAGGTGCAGGATCTGCAGGATCGATCTCTTGCGCGGCCGCTTCGCGTGGTGTAACTTCCGTTCCGCTCATGAAGAATCTTTTTCAACCTGATTCAGCGTCTCTTTCCCAAGCGCGCCGCGAATTTCTGAAGTTCCTGGCGACAAGCCCTTATGTCGCAGCCTGCGGCGGAGTCGCCGCATTTCTCTCTCGCGGCACTCGTGCGCAAGATGAAGCGGGAGTCCAGCCGTCCGACATCATCACAAGTCCCACTCAGGCGCTGGACGTTTTCGACTTTGAAGAGCCCGCGCACCGCAAGGTTCCGCAGGGCCATTGGGCTTACGTCGCGAGCGGAGTCGACGACGATGAAACGCTCCGCGCGAATCGCGAAGGATTCAAGCACGTCGAGTTGCGTCCGCGCCGCCTGCGGGACGCAACGAAAGTCGATATGCGAGTAGATCTGTTCGGCACGACCTACGACAGTCCCGTTTTTCTCTGTCCGACGGCCGGCCAGAAGGCGCTTTTCGCCGAAGGCGAGCTCGCCGTTGCGCGCGCGGCGAAAGCGCGCAACACGCTGCAAGTGCTCTCCACCAACACCGCTTTCCCGATCGAAGATGTGAACAAAACGCTCGGTCGCCCGGTCTGGTTCCAGCTCTATCCGCCGAGCTCGTGGGACGTTTGCCAGAAAATGCTCGAGCGTGTCGAAGCCGCCGGCTGCTCGGTGGTTGCGCTCACGGTCGACAACATCACCGGCCGTTTCAGCGAAACCTATCTGCGCAACCGTCCGAAGGATCTGACACAGTGCGCAGCCTGCCACACCGGCGAGCCTGGCACGGCCGCCAGCGAGCGCCGCATGTACGACGGCATCGATATGACCGGCGTTCTGCTTCTGAACCCGGGCACCGATTGGGCCTACGCCGATCGCATTCGCAGATTCTGGAAAGGGAAATTTCTCATCAAGGGAATCGATACGCACGAAGACGCGCGTCTTGCCGTCGACCACGGCTTCGACGGCATCATCGTCTCGAATCACGGCGGGCGGGCGACCGAGACTTCGCGCGCAACAATCGAGGCGCTGCCCGAAGTCGTCGCCGAAGTGCGTGGACGCGTTCCGGTATTGGTCGACGGCGGATTCCGGCGCGGCACAGATGTTTTCAAAGCCCTTGCCCTGGGAGCGAAAGCTGTCGGCATCGGCCGTCCGTTTTTGTGGGGGCTGGGCGCGTTCGGTCAGCCGGGTGTCGATCGCGTCATCGAAATTATGCAGGGCGAGCTGAAGTTGGCGATGAGAAACTGCGGCACGCAAAGCGTTGCGGATATCGGCCGCGAATACGTCACTACGCCCGATTGGAAAAGCTAGTATTGGCCTGATTCATCGCGCAAATTGCCGCAAATGATGATCGACCTGCAAATATCCCCAGCGCAGCCATTCGGCGCGCGTCAACCGGACAAAGAACGGATGCGGAATCGATAGATCGCGCCGGCCGTCGCAATCGCGATTGAGCACAGTCAGCAGTTGCCGCCGATCGTCCTTGAAATCCATCGGCGCTGTCCCGCCGATTCCTTGTGGAACTTCAGGCCGTGTCGGACAGCCTTTCGGCCATTGCACCGGTGCCCTCAGCGCGATCCATTTAACCAGCGTTCGTTGCCTCGATCCAATTGCGATCTTCCGCCGAATCAGGCGTACCGATCAGTGTGAGCCGGGTATTGCAAGACGCTCGAGGGATTCCAAGTCGAAGTCAATTGGCGGGGTTGCGTAGGGCGAGAAAAAACAGCACAAAAAACAATGCCCGATTCGCCGCACCCCGCGGGGTGCGCGAACCGGGCATCGTATCGGAACGGTTCAAATACCTCTGGGATTACTGTTTGCTTGCGAGCTGCTGCACGATCTCGAGCGACTTTTCGACGTGCTGCGCCGGCGTGAGCTTGTCGTCCTTCGAAGAGAAGGTCGCAATAATCTTGCCGTCCTTGCCGATCACAAACGTTTCGCGCTCGATAAAGTCGTGCCCGATCTCGACGCCGCGGACGTCGGTCATTCCCGCGCGTCCGGGGTTCGTCGTCAGATTGTAGGAATTAGCAATCTTGAGGTCGGCGTCCGATGCGACAGGGAACTTGCCGGCGCAATAAGCCGGGTCGGCCGAGAATTGATCGAGTCGCTGCAGGCTGTCGCCCGAGACGCCGATGATCGTGGCGCCCGCCGCATCAAACTTGTCTTTGTTGTCGGCAAACGTGTGCGCTTCGATGTCGCAGCCCTGCGTGTAGGCCGAGGGGTAGAAATAGACGACCACCGGGCCCTTTTTGAGTGCATCCGCGAGTGAAAAGTCGAATTCTTTACCCGCCAAAGAAGCCTTGGCCGCAAAAACTGGGGCCTTGTCTCCCGCCTTGAGCGCCGCAAGAACCGGCACAGCCGCCATCGCCGCCATCGCAACCGCCAGAAACGCCTTCTTCATGTCAAAACCCTCCGTCCCTTAGTCGATCGCCCCGGAACATATCATACCTGAACATTGCAGGCACGCCCCGACAGAGTCTAGGGGGCGGGCGTGGCCATGAACCCCGCCCGTTTGCCAGAGATCACAGAACCGATCACCTGGCCGCAATGATTCGTCGGGTAAGCGAAATGATTGTTCTGCAACGGCCGTTTTCGGGGGGTTGCGAGCGCTCTTGTCGATCGCGAGCGATCAAAGGCAACCAGTGACGTTTTTACCGTAGCCGCGCAGATTCCGGCCGACGATCAGGGCCTCGTAGCCAGAAGCACGGCGCGGCGCGAGTCGAGGGAAGAAAACGTCACCGTATGGTTTGAATACCGTGACTGAAGTGAGCCAGGACATCGCGGTTACATGTATTCTTCGAACGGCGACGAAGTTGCGTTCGTTCTCGTTTTCCGACTGAGATTGTATCGAGAGTTCGCTCGCGGATTCGTTCGCGCACATTTCTTGATTGGCCTCCCGGTCGTGTCATTTCGGTTGCGGCAAATCCCGGAATCGCGTACGACTAGAAAACTGCAATGCCCTATCGTCCACGCGAACTTGTAATCCGTGCCCGCGAAGCGGCCATTCTGCTGTTGCGCACGATCGACCGCAACGAGACGGTCCAGCGCTTTCTCGATCTGTATGCCGCCCAATATCGCCGTCCGGGACGCGCGGACCAACCCTGGCACTATCGCGAACAGCTCGAAACGATTCGCCGCGAAGCGATTCTGGCGATGGTGTTGCGCATCGAGATGGCGCTGCCCAGGAAGCTGAACGTTCACGTGTCAGTCCGCGAATCGCGTCCGAAGCAGAAACGCGCGAAGGCCAAGAAAGGTGCCAAGGCAAGATCGAAAAAGCCCAGCCGCACGGGGCTCGATCTGGCGATTCCGCTGCTTGATCTTTTTCGTGAGGAATTTTTTGTCGCGCTCGGGCAGGCGCTCGAATGGAACGACGATGACGCGCGCGATTTCTGGCGCGATCTGGAACTCTACGAAACTCTTTCCGCCGTCGCGGCACAGAAATCCGCGCGAAAACCTCTGTTGCGGGGACAGATCGCTTCTTCCTCAGGTCCGTTTGTCGATCGTGTCGGTTTCTTGCTCGACCCTTCTTTGATGGAGCAGGCCCGCCGCGAGGCTGGAAAATTCGAAGTGGAGTTGCACGGCATCGCCGACCAGATCCTGCGAAAAACCTTCGCTCCGCGCGTGAACTAGTCCGCTGCGCTCGCGTCAAAGACCGACCGCCGCATGCCGCGCAGATAGATTACTAACCCCACCAGGCCCACCATCGCACGCCAGATGCGCCAGCAGAGCAGCGCTTGTGCGCCCCCGGTCAGCCCGGCAACTTTGAAAAGCGCCTCAAACGCCGTCTCGCCGACGCCGAGTCCGCCCGGAGTGAGCGGCAGGTTGTTGGCCACGTCGCCCATCGGGATCACCAGGCACATCTTCATCGAGAGGCTCGCGGGACTAAAAAGCAAAACCGCCAGCGCCGTTGCTGCGATCAGCGTGAGATTTGCAAACAGGGAAGTCGCCAGGGCGGCGATCAGAATCCCGGCGCTGGAACGATACGCGCCGATGGCTGCCACAATCCGCCGAGGAACTTCGCGCCCAGGGAGAACCCGCGAAGCCCACTGTGCCCCTCTCATCATCAGCGGCTGGCTCGAAAGACAAAGCAAAAATGCGACAAGCATCCCGGCCGCCAGCACGGCTGTGATCAGCAGGAGAATCTCGAGAGCCCCCACGCCACGAACAAGCGGCACAAAGAACGGCGCAAAAAGCAGCGGCAGCAGCAATATGGAAAACAGGCCCACCGCGCGATCCAAGGCAATCGTGGTCACGATCTCCGCGCGCCGCCCTTTGTTTTCTCGCGACGCGTAGTAAAGCTTCGCCAGATCGCCCCCGGCAGCGCCCGGCAGGAACGTCGCAAAAAACGAGCTGACCAGCGTCAGTTCGAGCGAGCGTTTCAAAGACAAGTGCAGCCCCTGTGGGCGAAAGAGCCAGCAGAGACGCGCCGACATCGCGACGATATCCGCAAAAATCAGGGCGAGTGCTGCGAGCGTGACCGGCCATGCCGTCGCGATTTGCTCTAGCGATGAAAAATCGATCAGCCGCGACTTGGAGAGATAGGCGAGCAGCACGACGCCGACCGCGAGCCGCACCGTCGCCCACAGCCAGGTCGTGGCGGGCTTGCTTCTCGCACCGGAATCGCCGATATCGGGATAGGCGTCAGTCAAGACAGGCTCGATCAGCCATCAAGAGAACAACTTTTTACCTTCGCTAACAAGCCAGATTCAAGCGGCTTTTGCGGGCACGATCCTTTCAGCCAGCAACGACCGTCGCAAAAACATCAATAAACACGCACCGTTGACACAAATCCATGCGGGTTATAGAGTCGAAATTGCATGGCTTCGGCAGCAAAAGTAATCACCGTACAAGAGGAAGGCCGCGATGTAACGTATCGCTACGTGGCTTCGATTGCGGAACTGAAAAAGACCGGTCAGCTCACTCGCTGGGTCGGCGATCACGATATTCTGCTCTACGAATACGAAGGCCAGATCAAGGCGCTCAGCAACGTTTGCAGGCATTTTGGCGGGCCGGTCGGCTATCACAAGCACGAGGACGGTGTTTTCACCTGCCTCTGGCACAACTGGCGGTATTCCTGCAACGACGGCTCGTGCCTTTCGCATCCCGGTCTGCCCTTGCGGCAATACGTGCTCAAGATTGTGAACAACCAAATCTACGTCGATTTGCTCGGGTGACACTGCGATGAAACCAGTCACATTGATGGCTCAATTCCACGCCGAAATGGATTGTCCGAAGGAAGTCGTGATGTGGAATTATTACGATCACGAACACCTGGTCGGCACACATTTCAAGCTTTACAACCGCGCGCGCGTTCTGGCCGAGCGCGAAAACTGGTCGCTCGTCTACCGCAGCAAGCGCATGCCGCTGCTTCCGTTTTACACCGGTGGAGTCGGCTTTCAGTTCATGGACGGCAACACCATGAAGAGCTTTCACATGGACTCGGTCGGTTTCCTGCTCGAGATGGAGGCGCTCTTTAGCGACCTGCCCGATGATCGCTGCGGCGTCACCGTAACCTATCGCATCAACACACATCCGTTTTTCAAACTCTTCGAGCCGCTTTTTCAGCGCCTTTTCAAACGTTGGTTTTGGGCCACGTGGGAAGAGGACGCACCGATGCGCCTGCGTCGATGGAAAGTTCACCGCTTGGGCTTTAAGGACTTCGGGGGCCTCGACTACATCAACAAAAAGTCCGTACGCAATCGTGACGCCCGCCCCGGCCCGTACGTGTTTGATCCGCCGGTTCGCAGTGCTTCGCCGATCAAGACAATCACCGGCATCGAGCGGCCGTTTGATCACAGCACCGAGATTGGCTACGCCGATGAACCGTTTGCGATTCAGTACGGCCCTGAGCTTCCTTCCGAGACAGCCGCGGATGAGGCGGTCGCGCAGAAGTAGCGCCATCGGCCAGCGCATCCGCCGATGAAATCGCGCTTTCCTTTTGACCATCCGCAAATCGAGGCCGTACTCGAACGGCAACATTCCGTCGCAGCCGCCGACAAATGGAAGCTGATTCCGAGGCTCCCGAGCTACCTTTGGGCCAAACTGAGCGGGCGCCTGGCCGAGCAAGATTTCCGTCACCGCGTTTTCTTTGACGTATACAGCGCCGTCACCCGAGAGCGCGGCGCCCTGCTCTATCTGATCGCGCGCGCCATCGGTGCCAAACGCGTCGTCGAATTCGGCTCCTCGTTCGGAATTTCGACCATCTACCTTGCCACGGCCGTTCGCGATAATTTCCCCGGCGAATCGGCTCCCGCCGCGCAAGTGGTCGGCTCGGAAATGGAGCCGCACAAGGTCACTGAAGCCGCGAAAAATATCGAAGCCGCTGGCCTGTCCGATCTGGTGAAAATTCGGCAAGGCGACGCGCTAGAGACACTTGCCGAAATCGATGGGCCGATCGATCTCGCTTTTCTCGATGGCCGCAAAGATCTCTATCTGCCGGTCCTCAAACTGCTCGAGCCGATGCTCCGCCCCGGCGCCGTGGTTCTTTCAGACAACATCCACTCCTTCCGCAAGGAAGTTGCGCCGTTTCTCGAATACGTGCAGCGGCCGAAAAACGGATTCGCGTCTTCAACGCTCGGCCTGTCAGATGGAATGGAGTTCTCGGTCTACCAGCGGGCGGAAAAGTAGAACAAGGCCTATCGTCCGGCGGCGCCGCGGCTGCGCGGGGGCTCGCTGCGTCCGGAAGTGCTGCTGCCGTGAGCAATCAGTTCGCGTACGGTGTACACCGGCTTGTCCTGACTTTCGTAATAGGTGCGCGCCAGCAGTTCACCAATAAGCCCGATTGAAATGAACTGAATCCCGGCCATGATCAGCGCCATGCCGAGCAAAATCAGCGGACCGTGATTTGCGAGGAGTCCTTCGTCGAAAAGCGCCTTGCGCGCAAAAATCCACACACCGATACTTGCGCCTCCACCGAGGCAGACCAAACCGGGCAATCCGAAAAACTGCAATGGCTTTGTCGAATAATCGACCAGAAACTTCACGCTCACCAGATCCAGCAGCACTCGAATCGTGCGCGAAATCCCGTAATTCGATTTGCCCGCCTTGCGCGGAATATTGGTGATCGGCACTTCCGCCACCGAAGCGCCCGCCCAGCTCGCCAGCGCCGGGATGAACCGGTGCAGTTCGCCGTACAGATGAATCTCGGCCAGCACTTCGCGGCGATACGCCTTGAAGGTGGTGCCGAAATCGTGCAACTCCACGTGCGAAAGCTTCGCCATCATCCAGTTCGCCACGCGGCTGGGAAATTGCCGGGCGAGCCAGTGATCGGTGCGCGAGACGCGCCAGCCGCTCACGATGTCGTAACCCTCTTTGATTTTCTCGATGAACACAGGGATTTCAGCCGGATCGTGCTGTAGGTCGCCGTCCATCGAGATGATGATCTCGCCCAACGAGTGATCAAAGCCGGCCTTGAGCGCGGCGGTCTGACCGAAGTTGCGGCGGAGCTTTACGATCGTCACGCGCCGGTCGGCGTTGGCAATTTCAGAAAGCACGCGAAACGTGCCGTCGCGGCTCGCGTCATCGACGAACACCATTTCGTAAGGTTCGCCGATCCCATCCATCACTTCGGTGATTTTCACGTAGAGTTGCGCGACGCTCTCCTGTTCGTTGAACAGGGGAACGACAATCGAATAGGCCGGATTTTGCTCGGGCTTCATTACGGATGTCTGAGTATAACAGGATGCCGCGTCTAGCGCTTCAGAACGCGCGTCATGTTGGGCGTCACCATCTGGTAGCGGATGCCGCGCCAACGAATCGTCTTCGAGAGCAGCGAGCAGAGGAAATTCCAGGCGTAAAGGAACGGCACGATCGGCGCCAGGGCCGTCCAGACCCAACTCCACTCGCCAAGCTTGGTCTTAAATTCAGGTAGCAGGTCGCTGATCACCAGCGTGCGAATCGCGCCCTTGATGGCAGCGAGCAGCGGAATCACCAGTGCGATCAGCGCGAGCTGAATCCAGGGGTCGCCCGAGATCATCGCCGTCACGATCGTCACCAGGGCGTAGAGCAGCGTGATCGAATAGCCGAGATGCGCCACAGCGCCGAGCGCCCAGCGTTTTGAGGAATAGACGCGGGTGATCGAAATCTGCCGGTTCGTAAACTCCACCAGGTCCTTGCCGGTCCAGGGGTGCAACGTCGGTGCCATGCACTCGGGGCAAAACACGATCGGCTTGCCGTGCAGTTCGAGTGCGGCGGTCAGCGCGAAGTCGTCGCTCACAGCGCCGTTCCAGGCTTCGAGCGCCTCGACGTCGTCAAACATTGACTTGCGAATCGCCGTCGCGCCGCCCCAGCAGAAATTCTCGCGCGGGCGTCCGAGCATCGTCGCAATCGCCGCGTTCCATGCCGAAGCCATGGCGCTCGCGAATCCGCCTTGGCCGATCGCCCGGCTAGGCACGATCCACCGGTAGGAAGTGGTCGCTCCGACGCGGCCATCCTGTAGCGGCGCAACAAGCTTCGTCAGCCAACCGCGCGACAGGCGCACGTCCGAATCGGTAAAAACCATCACTTCGAATTGCTCGGGCAATGCTTCGACGGCGCGGCGCAGGTTATAGACTTTCTCGCCGCAATCTTCTCCCGGGCCGGCGATCACAATGTGCACCGGACGCGTGCTCGCCGCCTTCACGCGCTCAATCACTTTCAGCGCGGGGTCCAGGCTCGTGGCCAGCACGAAATAGATTTCGTAATTCGGATAGTCAAACTTGGTGAGCGCGGTCAGGTTGTCTTCGAGGCCGAGTTCGTTGCCCTTGCACGGGCAGATCACGGCGCTTACCGGCGCATAGAAGCCCGCATGCGACGTGAGGCGCTTCTGCACCATCCGGTACCATTCGATGCCCTCCCACAAGGAGTAGAGGCCGGCAGCCACCTGGAGGAGCACCAGAACGTAGAAAACCGCGTACATAGATTGAGGATAGCAGGGGACAGGACCACGCCGGGGCGCGCCGCGCAAGCCCTTGCCATAAGCGCCATTGCCTGAAAGGGCGCAAAGTACTAGGGGTGACTGCGCGGCCCCGCACCCTCGGTGCTTCGAAAACCGAGCAAATTCAGACAGCCTAGGCCATATTTTGCCCGGCTTTTACTGTACGGGCAGAGTTAATCTGGCTTTCATTCTTTTGCAATAAGCCCATAGGACCGTCGCTGTCGACTTGGGCTCTCAGTCCGTAAAATTCCGCACTCGACCCGGCAGGTGCCGAATTCAGGCTGATCGTGGAGGAGGCTTCTCATGAGTCTCGACGTAAAGGTGTACGACAACGGCGACCACACTTGCATTGTTTGGATACCTGCGGACGGCAAACCCGTTTCCGGATGCCGCGGCTTCACGATCAAGCGGATCAAGAACGGCCAGCCTCCCAATTACCTTCACGGCTTCGTCGGTTTTTCTGACGATGACAAGCTCGATCCTGCAAACCCCTGGAAGTTTCCCGTGCAGCGCTTCATGTGGTGGGACTATGACGTGCAGCCGAACGACAAAGTCCAATATTCGGTCGTTCCGGTCACCGGCCAGAACAAAGATTCACTCCAGCTCGACAACGCAAACGCCAGCCCGATGACCGACGTGATGACGATCACCGGTCAATTCACCGAGCACATCTCGGCTTACTTCAACCGAGGCATCATCGCGACGCAGTGGGTCTCTCGAGCGCTCGACAACGTGCCGCAAAAAAGCCAAATTCTCAACCAGGTCAAGTCGCAGGGCAATTCTCTCCGCAACGCCCTCGCCGGCATGCTTCTGCCGGAAATTGAGGGCCTTCTTGACGACGCGCGCACCGGCGGCGGCTCGATCTACGCCGCGCTCTACGAATTGAATGATCCGCAACTGATCGCCGGGCTCACGGCTCTCGGAAATCGGTGCAACCTGATCCTCGGCAACGGCGCGTTCAAAAGCAATACGCCTCCGAACAACGACGAGAACGCGGCGGTCCGCGAACAGCTTCGCGGCAAGATCAATCTTTTTGACCGCATCGTCACCAAGGGTCATTTCGCGCACAACAAATTCGTCGTGATTTGCGATGCGAATGGCAAGCCGCAGAAAGTGCTCACCGGCAGCACCAACTGGACGTCGACCGGCCTTTGCACTCAGGCGAACAACAGCATCATCGTCAACGATGCCGGCGTTGCGGCCGATTATCTGGCAGCGTGGAGCCGCCTGAAGGAAGCGGGCAACGACTATCCCCCCGAGCTTGTTCAGGGAAATTCGACCGCCCAGACCTACAACGTCGATGGCTGCAAGATCACGCCCTGGTTCGTCAAAACATCCAAGCAACAGGACCTCGATTTTGCGCGGCAGCTGATCAACACCGCGAAAGAGGGCATCCTGTTTCTGTTTTTCAACCCCGGCGTTTTTGAAACCGATCCGGCGCATTGGACGCTGCTGCAGAATATTCTGGAGCGCCACAATTCGTCCGACCCGAACTACAACGGCGACCTCTATTTCTGCGGCGTGGTGAATCAGGTGATCGCCGAGCTGACTCCGGGAGGAGGGGCAAAGCCGCAAAAGGGCAAATTGCAACCTTCGGCTGTGCTCGACCCGAGCGTTTCAAGGCCAAGCCCGGTGACGCTGTTTTCAAACGGCGCCGAACCGCCGACGAGGCTGAGTCACGACGTGCTGGTGCCGGCGGCCATCAAGGATCGCTTCCACGATTGGGATCAGGAACTGCTCGGCGCGGGAATCGTCAACATTCACAGCAAAGTGATCGTGATCGATCCGTTTGGCGCGAATCCCGTGGTCATGACGGGTTCGCATAACGACGGCTTCAAAGCGTCCAGCGCGAACGACGACAACCTGATGATCGTCCAGGGCAACGCCCCGCTCGCAGCCGCCTACGCGATTAACATTATCGCCATCTTCCAGACCTACCGGTGGAACAGCTACGTCGAAGCCCACAGGAATGACCCGCGCGTCTGGCACGGGCTGGTCGACACCGATTCGTGGCAGCAGAGCTACCTGAGCGGCAACGAACTTGCCGAGCTGAAGTTCTGGTTGGCGGAGGATCACGCCGTGGCTGCCGTTGCCGTTCCTTCGACTGTGGCGGCGCCGTCAGCCGGAGCCGCGCACTCCGCCGCGTCCCGACAAGTTGCACCGGCGCATGCTGCCGCGACGCACCATGCGGCCGCGCATCAAGCTGCGCACCACCCAGGCACCCACTCGGGACATCCGATCCGGCAGGTGACGGCCAAGCATCCGCGCCACCACTGATGGCGGGCGGTACGGAGGGGGAAAAGTCCGAGATCGGCGCCAAACCCAAAGTGCCTCGGAAGAGGCCGGGATTTCAGGGCCCGATTTCCCAGCCGATTCCCTGCGATCAGATCCGGCGGGTGACGTTTGGAAACGTGAGCCAGACTTTCACGCCGCAGAAGTGGGAGCCTTCGGTGCAGATGGGCGTCGAAATTCCTGCCCGGAGGTGGCAGGGCGGGCCGATGAAGCGGCCGAGTTCGGGGAAGACGGCGTTGAGCTGCGAAACTTCTTCGAGCGAGGCCTGGTAGATCTCTTCCTGCGCATTAAAGCAGGTGCGCATCGTCCACTTGTGGAGCAGATGCAGCAGCGAACCGGTCTCGACCAGGCGGATCGATTTCGCGTTGGGCAGGAGATAGAGAGCGAATTCGGGCGCGAGGCCGCGGTCGAGCAATTCGTTTTTGGCGCTCCATGCGTCGTTCATCGCCTGCTGATAGATTTCAAGCGCGCGCGGGTTGTCCCGGATGAGCATTGGTGTGATGTAGTCGGGCGGGCGCGTGTCGGTGAGTGTGAGGAGCGGGCGCGAACCGGGAACCATGCGGTGGCGCTGGTCCTGGCTGTCGGCGGTGTGGCTGATTTTTTTTGCGAACGTGAAATTGGCGTGCTGGAGCGCGCGCATCATGGGCGCGTGGACGCCGATGTTGAGCGTCTCGCGGCGATAGGGATTGCGCGCGGGATTGAGGAGCCGGTCAATCGCTTCAAGATCAGGGCATTCGGCGGCGGTGAGGCCAAGGACGGCGCGATAGGCTTGGGCGGTGGCCGAGACCGCGTTTGCCGAGTAGTCGATCAGTTTCGATGTGGCTCCCGAGAGGCGCGCGTCGAACTCGCGATTAAAATTTTCTCCATCGCTTTTCGGCGGTTGCTGGAACGGGCCGGCTGCCGCGGCCCACTCGGGCAATTCTTCGAGCGGTGCGGAATCGAATCGATCGAAAAATTGGGCGTCGATTTCGCGGACGCGCGCGACCATTTCGCCGACGATCTGGCGCGCTTCGGTGGGCGTGTCTCCGGCTTCGCACATGCGCCACAGGCGATGCAGCACGATGCCGGAAAGCGTGTGCACCATCGTGGTGAACGCGGCGACCGGCAGGACGTAACGCGCGACTTCGATGGCCCGCTTTTCCGATTGCCGCTGCACTTTTTGCACGCGTTTGGGATGCGAGTTCGGCTCGACATGCCAGATATCGCCCAGAATTTCACGTGCGGTCGGCTCAAGAAGCCCGGTGAGCTCGCGGTAGTAATCCCAGGCGCGCGCGATGGCGCCTTCGTAGATGGCGCGTTCGGCGGGGCCGAAATTCGGAGTGTCCGCCGAAGGGACGAACGCCTGTGCTCGGTCGAGACGCACGTAGCGCTGGCTCTGCTGTTCGGAATTGTAAAACGGGTGCGCGTGGAGGAATGTCCAGACGAACTGGCGGCTCACATTTTCGAGACCGAACTCGAAATGCGCATGCTGAAAAACGGTGTGGTGGCCGCCGTAGTAAGTAGCCGAGCCGATCAGCGAGCGCTGCTTATCGTTGACGTCTTCAGGGTTGACCAGGCGCGAGGCGTAGCAGGTGCGCGCGGCGGCGATAGCGGAGTCATACGGATGCGCGAACCAATTCCGCAGCGTGACGCGCGGCGCAGCGGTTTCTACCAGAGACTCGGGCACGGCATCGGAGCGAATCGGTTGCGTGGCCATCGCGTGCGAGCATTGTACAACGGGTGAGCAGACGGTGGATTGAGGATCGAAATAAGAAAAAAACGAAGGGCGCTCGTTACGCCCTTCGTCTGGTTGCGATCTGGAACCCTTGATACGACGATGCCGCGCTGAGGACCGCGGCGCTACGGTCGAACCTTACTTCTTTTTGGCGCTGGCGACGGCTGCGGCTTTGTCCGCGTATTTCTTCTGGAAGCGCTCGACGCGGCCGGCGGTGTCGATCAGCTTCTGTTTGCCGGTGAAGAACGGGTGGCAGTTCGAGCAGATTTCGACGCGGATCAGATTGCCTTTGAAGGTCGAGCGCGTTTCAAACGTGCTGCCGCAGGCGCAGTGGACCGTCACGGCGTGGTAATCCGGATGAATACCTTCTTTCATGGAACAGCTCCTTTGTGCCGGCCGGTCTGCGCGAGGCTGCCTTCTGGCAGCGTAGATCGCGTCGCTAGGCTGGCGGGGAAAAGATAGTATACCCGACAACTGGGCGTGCTGCTATTCGATCGCGCGAAGGACGGAAAGGATTCAGGGCACAAAATCGAAAGGCCCGCCAGCGAATGCCAGCGGGCCTCCCGGTTCGACTCGAACGGTTAGTGGTGGTCGTGACGCCAGTGCCAATATTCGGCTTGTTCGTTGGCCGGACGATTGCTGAACTCGACGTGATTGCGGTGAGTTTCGGTTTCCCACCGGCCGTAGAAGACGATTTCGTCGTGATTCCAAGGATGATAGTCGCGGTACTCAGCGTCGTAATAGCGGACGTGACCGGTGCAGCCTGAAAGAAGTGCGGGGGATGAAATTGCGGCAATCATGAGCAACGCGATCGAGAGACGGCGGAATATGTGCATGTGACTCCTCCTCTGCCTCGCTAAAAGTATAGAACTTGATGAAATCGCGAAAACAAGCATTCTGCCGGGGAAAATGCTGTATGCGCGGCACCTAGCAGTGTTGTGGTCCTCGCTCGGTTGCAAACCAAACAGCGGCGTTGGCAACCGCTCAAAGGCCACGATAGGATAAGAAGCGTTCGCGGAGGAAGGCGTTGCCGCCTATCGTTAAGAAGATTTTGTTGCGTGGATTCCTGGGACTTATTGGCGCCGTGATCGTGCTCTACGTAGCGGACGCGATTCAGATTCGCATTCGCCTGGCGACCGGCGGAACGGCACGGGCCTACGATACGGTGACCGTGCTTTACGCGACAGGCCTTAAGGGCAACAAGATGGAAATCTACGCCGATCAGCCTCAGACGCAGACCTGTGCGCGAGCGATCTTTCCCCAGATGGGCTACTCACCCTGCTGGTATGTGCGCCAGAACACCACCCAAATGCTCAATTAAGTGTACCTAGGGCGGCGTTTTGGCCATCCCCGAGTACTTTGGCCGGGAAACGAATGAGCTGGGCGTTCTGGTACCCGCAAATAGTTGAAAATCCTAGACTTTGCACACTTATGGCTACCGGTTTGGACGGGCCCTGGCCGCCCCCGCGACTCACAGGTCCCTCGTTCCGCTCAAGTTGCTGCAAGGACTCACGATAAGGGAAGTACCGGTGCTGGCAGGGGAATTGCGAATTAACGAAGCGAGTTTGGTGTAACCAGGTTCTCAGCCGAGGAGATGGACGATGAAAATTGCATTGGGGTTGGCGGCGATTATTCTTTTGGTTGCTGCGCCGGCGCATGGCCAGGCGAGAGGCGGCGCGAGCCGCACGCCCGGCAACGGCGGTGGTGGCGGCGGGTCCTTTGGCGGTGGCGCGCTGTCGGGGACATCGAGTTTCACGACGCTGGGTTGGACTGCGCCAACCAATTTTGCATCGACCAACGTCAGCGGGTCGGACGCGACGTTCCTGCCGTCGACCTTCGTGACGTTTTCGGCTGCCATTGCCGAAGGCAACGCGGATCTGAAAGCGCAGGCCAAGACCGTCGTCGAAGCCGCGGCTGAGTCCCGCAAAGCGGCCAAGGCACAGGCGAAGATTGTCGTGATGCAGGATGATCGCGGCAACGTCGTCTACACCCAGAATTAAAAGCCTCAAAGCGTAACTTCTCTTTTTTTGCCGCCCGGTGAATGCCACATGGAAAGGGAAAGGCCGCCCGGCGGGTGGTGGACGCCGGACGGCCGTGTGGGTATTTACTGCGCAGCTTTTTCAAGCAGCGAGCGCCGAGTTACTTGGCGTTTGCGCTGCTGAACGAATAGATGAAGCCGAGCGTGGCGGTGTTCTGCTCCTTCCGGGCACTATTCGCGTCCGAACCGGTCTGGAAGAACTGCCGGCTGG
>DATMLZ010000012.1:0-48593 GCA_035569955.1 Candidatus Acidiferrum sp. | reverse complement strand
GACGGCAAGATGGCGCACGACGCCGCCCCCATCGGTGAAATCCGGCAGTACGATCGCGCCGCCTGAGCCGAGATCCCCGTCCCCGGCTGATTCCGAGTTCGCGTTGAACATCGCGAAGTAGTCCGCCACGGCCAACGTATTATTCGCGGTAGAGAGTTTCATGAAGGCGTTGCCATAGTTCGGATTCGTCGGGAAACCCGATGTATTCAGAGCCGGGCTGTTCGAACCGTCGCCAAACGTTCCGTTCGCGGCGAGGAAATAGATGTTGCTCGAAGAATCGGCGGCCATCGCGGTATCCCCCATCCAGATCGCGCCGCGAGAGCCGGTCGGAGTGATATTGAAGACGCCGGTCTGCTGCAATGTTGACTCGCTGTAGGCCATCACCCAGCCTTGATACGGATCGGCATCGCAATGCGAGGCCCACGCAAGATAGATGGCGCTGTTCATCAGCAGCAATCCCGCGCGCTCCTTGTACTGCATCGGGTCGAAGGTGACGCTGGTCGTCGTGCTCGGAACGGTGTAGCTGGCTGTGATCGTCTGTGGACTTCCGGCCTGCTCGGCGCCCGTAGCAAGGTCAAGCGCGTGCAAGCGCTGATGATAGTTGCCGCCTGAATCGCGGGTCATCGCGACGAGGAAAATTGTGCCGTGCGCGCCGGCGTTCAAATCAATGACCGGAGTTCCGGTGACGCCGATTTCCGGCTGCACCTGGCCGCAACCATCGACTTCGTTTGAGGGTGACTCGCCGTTCGTTACCGGCACGCTCCAGAGCTGGGTATAAGTGTCGGCATCGAAGGCGTAGACCATGTCTGCCTCGGTAGCGGCGAAGACGACGTTGTGGGAGGCGCCGTTGATCATGAGATTCGAGACATAAAGCGGCTGTGCATCCACGTTGCTCGTCACAGGCAGTGTGGCGAGCTTTCCGAAGGTAGCGGAGTTGACGTTTGACGTCGTCAGAATCGTTTCGTTGAGATTCTGGCCGGTCCGTGCATTGTCGTCGTGATAGGTGAGCACATTCACGTTGCTCGACTGCTGGACCGGATTGACCGTGAGCGTGGCTGCGTTGCTCGTGGCATTTGGCAATGTGCCGTTGCTCACGATGACGTCGAACGTGGAACCGCTGTCAGAAAGCGCAGTCGCCGGAGTTGTGTAAGAGGCAGCGTTCGCCCCGGGAATATTCTGCTGGTTTTTCTGCCACTGATAGTTGAGAGGCTGCGTGCCGCTGGCGACCACTGTAAATGTCGCCATCTGGCCAACCGGAACCGTCGCATTTTGCGGCTGGGTGATGATCGACGGCGCAACGCTTGCGGCGGTCACCGTGAGCGTCGCGCTGTTGCTCGTGGCACTCGGCGAAACGCCATTGCTTACGACCACACGGAAGGTTGAGCCGCTATCGGCCTGCGTGGTCGCAGGGGTCGTGTAGGTTGCCGAATTCGCGCCAGAGATATTTTGCTGGTTCTTCTGCCACTGATAGGAGAGCGGCTGCGTGCCCGTCGCGACGACGGTGAATGTCGCCGTCTGCCCGACCGTCACAGAAACACTCTGCGGCTGTGTGGTGATCGACGGACCGACCGACGCCGCTGTGACCGTCAACGTGGCGGCGTTACTCGCGGCATTCGGCATCGTCCCGTTGCTCACAACGACGCTAAACGTCGATCCGGTGTCGGACTGGGCCGTTGCTGGAGTTGTGTAACTTGCCGAATTCGCGCCGGAAATATTTTGCTGATTCTTCTGCCATTGATAGGAGAGCGGCTGTGATCCGGCGGCGACAACCGAGAATGTCGCAGTCTGCCCGACCGTCACGGACACACTTTGCGGCTGCGTCATGATGCTGGGGGCGGCCGACTTGGTCGAACCGGTGCCTGGCGTACCCGCCATGCAGCCGATGAAGGAGGCAAGAACGCACGCCGCCGCTGAAACGACGGCGAGTGAAAGGGCGCGGAAGGAGGCGGCCTTTTGTGGTCCCTTTTCCACCATTGCAGCAATGTTAACGATTAAAGCGCCGGATGCAACGGACCTTGAGTACAGCTGTCCGCGAAACACAGGTCTCCCTGTATCTGCGTACTACGCGTTCTCCGCTTGAGGAGCAGCTTCGCGAGACCTCGTGCGCGCAGGCTGTTTCTGGCCCTTTTGGCGATCGCGGAGCCACGTGCCTATGCGCCACAACAGAAGTACGGCCACGAGCGCGCCGTAGCGCTCCGGACGGTGCACGTCTGATTTCACAAGCCACCAGTAGTGGATGACGGCCAGGATTGCGGTGAAATAGATCAAGCGGTGAAGCATCTGCCAGCGCTTGAATCCCAGACGACGAACCATTCCTTTTGTGGATGTGATCGCCAGCGGGATCATGAGCGCGTAAGCCGCGAAGCCGACGGTGATAAACGGGCGCTTCACGATGTCGTGGGACATGTCAGTGAGGCTGAACTTGTCGAAAATCCATGTGCCGAAGTGCATGCTGCCGTAGAAAAAGGCGTAGAGGCCCATCATGCGGCGGAAGCGGATCAGCTGCGGCTGACGCAGAATATCGCGAAGCGGCGTGATCGCAAGGGTGATGCAGACGAACCGGATCGTCCAATCGCCCAGACCGTGGGTGATGAATTCGATCGGGTTCGGCGGCGTGTTTGTGACCACGGTCCACGCAATCAGGCCGAACGGGACCAGGCAGAGCAGGAATATGAAGGCCTTGGTCCACTTGCTTTTCAGTACGGCGTCCATTCCTCTGGTCCCCTAAAAGTGCATCCGGGCACGGCTCAACACAAGAGCGATTTCCGAAAAGTCGAAAGTCCAGCTTTTGCTGCCCGCGGCCTGCCCTGGTGCCGTTGCGATCAGTAATTTTTCTTGAGGTCCATGCCGTTGTACATGGACGCGACGAAATCGCCGTAGCCATTGAACATGAGCGTATCGCGGCGGAAAAGTTCGCCGAGACGCCGCTCCTTGGCCTGGCTCCAGCGCGGGTGATCGACGTGCGGATTCACGTTGGAGTAGAAACCGTATTCGTTTGGCGCGTACAGGTTCCATGCAGTCGGCGGCATGCTGCTGACCAGTTTGATTTTCACGATGGACTTGATGCTCTTGAAGCCATATTTCCACGGCAGCACCATACGGACCGGGGCCCCGTCCTGATTCGGCAGCGTCTCGCCATACATGCCGACGCAGAGCAGAGCGAGCGGGTTCATCGCTTCGTCAAGGCGCAGGCCTTCGACGTAAGGCAATTCGATGCCGGCCATCGGACCCAGCGGCATTTGCCTCTGATCGTAGTAAGACTGGAACGCGACGAACTTCGCCTTCGATGTGGGCTGTACGAGATTCAGGACCGTGCTGAGCGAATAGCCGATCCACGGCACAACGATCGACCACGCTTCGACGCAACGATGGCGATAGATGCGCTCTTCGAGGGGCGCGAGTTTCAGAATTTCATCCATCGTAAATTTGCGCGGCTTGGCGACCTCGCCTTCGACCGAAACCGACCAGTTCGACGTATTGAAATTTCCCGAGTTCTTGGCGGGCTCGTCCTTGTCGGTGCCGAACTCGTAATAGTTGTTGTAGTGGGTCACGTCGTTGACCGGCGTGATCTTTTCACCCGTCGTGGTGTATTTGCTGGGCGTGACGCCGCCAAGCGGCACGGGAACCGATCCTGTTGGCGCTCCGGCCAGAACGCTCGGGAGATTCTTATAGAGCTTCACAGCAGCGTACGTAAGCCCGAGACCGAGCAGGAAATTGCGGCGGCCCATATAGAGCGTCTTGGGCGTAACATCGGCGTACGTAAGATCCGCTTGCTTCTTGATGAGCATCGCTAACCCCGCGCTGGACCTTGAATGCGCCGCCCCCAGCGCTTGATTCGAGTCCTCTACATTCATAATACGCGGAAAAAAGGAAATCGGATTCAGAACGCGAGGCGAATTACCGCAACGAGGATGGGCAACGGCGGTCTGCGTAAGAACAAAATACGCAGCAGTCTCCGGTCTTTGGACGCAAGACTTTCCCGCAGCCGGGGCATTCGAAGAAGAAAAGGCAGCGGTCCGTGGGTATGACTTCGGTGGTGACGTGACCGCACACCGGGCAAGTGATCTTTCCGATGAGATCTTCCAGGTCGACCTCCGATGGGCACTTGCCGCTAGCGTTTGATCAAATAGAAAACGTCGGTGCGGATTTTCGAGGGATCCGAATTCCATTCGGGCAGCCAGTGGCCGTAAACCTCCCAAGAGCGGCCGTCGAGCGGGAGATCCCGCAAGGAGCAGGCTTTTTTGATCGCGTCGTGGGCTCGGCCGAGCGATCCGTAAGGGCCGAAGTGTGCCGCCGTAGCCACTTCGCCCGCGGGAGTGGCCGAGGCAACGACTTCGCCGTGGCCTGGAAAGGGTGATGCGACTTCGGCGCCGATTTCGACGCTGACAAGTCCCTCGGACGCGCCAAGATACAAAGCGACGTGCCTGCCGCCTTGCGCCCCTGCCGCCTTAATCGCGTTCCAAACCAAACCGCACGCTTCGGGAACGACTTTTGAAAGCTGGTTGCGCGGCGTATTGCGACGTACGACCGCCAGCCGACGGGCCTCCGCGCGCTCGAACCTGATCAGGTTATCCATACGATCGCTCCTCCGCAGCGTTTGCTGCGCGACCTATTCCTCTGCGAGTTCTTTAACAAGCGCGGCGCGCAGGCGTTCGACATGGTCCGCCGTGAGTTTTTGCCCGTTGGTCGTGAGATAGAAAACGTCGATCGCGGTTTGGCCTTCGGTTTCGATGAGGGCGATTTCGATGTTGCATTGCTCGTGCGCAAACACCGAGCTGATGCGGTAAAGCAGGCCGAGCTGATCCTGCGCCACGATTTCAAACAAGGTGCTTTGCGCGGAACAGTCGTTGTCGACTTCAACCGTCGTATCGACCTTCACTTTCGGCGGCTGCTTTTTCTGGCCGCGGATGCGGTCGTTGAGCATACGGTCGAGATCGGCTTTTTCCGTCAGGACATCGTGAATGCTCGTTTTGAAGCGCTCCCATTCGGGGAGATTCAATTCGAGCGTGCGGAAACGGTCGGTGAAGAAAAATTTGTCGAGCACGGTGCCGGCGGCGTTGGAAAAAGCGGCGGCTTTGACGATATTCATTCCCCAGGCAGCGAGCACTCCGGCCATCCGCGCAAAAAGGAACGGCCGGTCGGTCGTAACGAGCGTGAGTTCGTACCACTGGCGGCCGCGCGTGAGTTCGAGTTGCACGGGATCGTCGCCGAGGCGGTTGGCCATCGACATATGGCTGAGAACTTCGCTGGCGGCTTGCGTCTGCAGATAGCGCTTGGGCAGGCCGTCGAGAAAGCGTTCGAGTTTTTCGCCGGCGGCGGGAGCGAGCGTGCGCAGGTGCATCATCACTTCTTCATCGACGTCGCCGTGCACCCGTTCGTCGGCGCTGCGCATCATGAAATTCGCCGTGCCGATGTAAAGCTGCCAGATATTTTCCGCTTTCCACGGCGTGAGCGCTTCGGGGTTGACGGCTTTGATGTCCGCGTACGTGAGCAGGCAGAGCATTTTCAGCCGCTCGGGCGTTTCCACTTTTGCGGCGAAAGCGTGGATTGTCTCCGGATCGAAAATGTCGCGACGGAGCGCGGCGCTCAGCTCCATGTGCTTGCCAACCAGGAAACGCACTGTTTCGCGGTCCGGCTCGTCCATGTCGAGCCGCTCCATGCAGGCTTCGGCAATTTCCAGGCTACCGGTGACGTGACTGACGGCGTCGGTGCCTTTGCCCGTGTCGTGCAGGAGCAGCGAAAAATAAAGCAGGTCGGGCTGCTCGAGTTCGTCAAGAAGTTCGGCGTAACGCTGGTCCCATTTGGCCTGTGAACGGCGCAGCGCGTGAACGTTCTCGATGGCCACGAACGTGTGCTCATCGACCGTGAATCGATGCGAATAGTCGCGAACCACCAGCGAATCGATGCCTTTGAATTCCGGCAGCAGCAGCGTAAGCAGGCCGAGCGAGTGCATCGTGCGCAGGGCGCTCGCCGCATGTGGCGCGAGCAAAATTTCCTGCAGGTAGTGCCAGAGTTCGGCGCCCTTCGGCGGAGAAGCGACAAGGGAAGGCATCAGCTGCTCAATCTGAATTTCGGTTGTGGAGCTCAGGTTCAGCCCGTGCCGCGCCATGAAGCGAAAGACGCGCAGCGGCAGCTCGGGATCGTTGAGTGACTCGGGCCGGTTCAAAAAGATGCGGCCATCGACAACCGAGAATTCCGCGTTCGAGAGGCGCGAACGCAGATTCTGAAACTGTCGATAGAGCGACGGGCGCGCCGCGGGAAATTCCTCGAGCAACTGCGCTGAGATGCGGTGGATCAGGCGTGTGTGCTGGTAGTAGACGCGCATCCATTCCGATGCGGTGACGGGTTGGTCGGCCGGCACGCCGACGCGGGCTTGCGCGAGCTCGTCCTGAGCAGCCCAGGCGAGAGTATTGTCGTCACGCACGTGGCGGAAATGCAGGAAGCAGCGCGCGGACATGAGGAAATCGAGCGCGTCATGAAACGGCTTGCGCAACGACGGCGGCAGAAGCGATTCCTCCTCCGGCCATGAACTGCTCTCTTCCATCGCGGCGATCAACGCGAGCCAGCAGGCAAGGTTGTAGTCGCGCAGACCACCGGGGCCGTCCTTGATGTTGGGCTCGAGATGAAAGACCGTGTTGCCGAATTTGTTGTAACGCGCGCGGCAAAGGTCGGTGAGTCGCTGCACGATATGGCGCGATTCGCGCGTGACGAGCTTGGGGATCACTTGATCGTGGAGGCGCTTGAATACGGCCGAATCGCCCGCAAGATACCGGCAGTCGAGCAGCGAAATCGTGAACTCGACGTTGTTCGGGTCGAAGCGGTCGCATTCGGCGATCAGGCGCGTCGCAGGGCTCAAGCGCAGGCGCAAGTCCCACAGCTCCTGCGAAAACGCTCGAACGCGCGGCTTGAATTCCTTTTCCGTTTCCGATCCGGCGTGCAAAAAGAGAATGTCGATGTCTGAAAAAGGAAAAAGCCAGCGACGGCCGAAGCCACCGAGCGCGACGAGCGAGAAACCTTCGGGCCTCTCCGGCTCGGGAGAAACAAGCTCGCTCCAGAGGCGCATCGCGATCGTTTCAACCAGCGCCGTCCGCGCAATGACGGCCGCGTGCCCGTTACGGTCCGCTTCGAATTCGCTCTGGATGCGCGCCGATTCAGCCGCGTAGAGCTCTCGAAGCTCGGTGCTCGAGGATGGGTGCGTTTGCATGTGTCAATTAAGAGGTTCTCCGGCGTTTTGAGAACACGGCAAGGGCAGGCGACTTCGTTGACCGTCAGAGGGCGCTGTCGCCGCGTTCGTCGTTGCGAATTCGGATCGCGTCGTCGATGCGTGAGAGGAAGATCTTGCCGTCGCCGATTTTCCCGGTACGAGCGGCGTTGGTGATCGCTTGTACGGCACCCTCGACCGATTCATCCGCCAGCACCAATTCGATCTTGATCTTGGGGATGAGGTCGACCGTGTACTCACGCCCCCGGTAGTACTCGGTATGGCCCTTTTGGCGCCCATGCCCCCGCGCCTCCAAAACGGTCATGCCCTCCACCCCGATTTCGTGCAGCGCTTCCTTGACGGCATCGAGCTTTGACGTCTGGATGACGGCTTCGATCTTCGTCATATCGTCGCCTCTTCTACTCTAACTGCCTTCAGAGCCCGCCGCCGCTCATATTTCTGATGGTACAAATCGGCAAATCCAATTCCGGGCCATCGCGCATTATACACGCCCAACGCAATTATTCCCTTGGTGGAGGCCCGCGCCCGGGACCGTCTGCCTCTCTTTTTCCTCCGCCCGCATTTGTCCCCAATCGATGGGCGCCCGGCTGCCCGAGGCACAACTCGGGCGAAACTTTCCGCGCAGGGCGGTGTTTGACCAGGTAGACGGCCTCGACCCAACCGTAAGGCCGCGACTCATAGAATTTATAGGAATTCATACTGGGAGGAACGTCATCATGAAGAGCAAACTGATTTTGGGCGTCGCGGTTCTCGTTGGATTGGTCGGACCGGCGACTTTCGCGCAATCCACAACCAGTACCACGCCGAGCACCACCAATCCGCCAACCATCGCCGATCGCAAGACCGATCAGCAGGATCGCATCGCCAACGGCGTCGCTGACGGCCAGCTCACACCGGGCGAAACCAAGAACCTCGAGACAAAGGAAGCAGGCATCAACCAGGAAGAGCGCACCATGCGCTCGGACGACGACGGTCACCTGACGGCAGCCGATCGCGCGAAAATCAACAACCAGCAGAATCACGTCTCCAACCGGATCTACGATGACAAGCACAACGCCACGACCGATCACTTTGGCAACGGCGAAGTCGGCGATCGTCAGAAGCTGCAGCAGGACCGCATTGCAAACGGCATGAAGAGCGGCCAGCTAACCGCTGGCGAATCGGCACGGCTCGAAGGCCAGCAGAAAAGCATCAATCAGGAAAAGACCGGCATGAAAGAAGCAAACGGCGGAAAGCTCACCGCCGGCGACAAGGCCGTTTTGAATCAGCGCCAGAACAACGCTTCCAAGAACATCTACGCGAAGAAACACAACAACGCGAAGCGCTAGCACCGTCCCCCACCCCGGCAGTCGCGCGGAAGCCCCGGTTCGATGCAAATCGCGCCGGGGCTTTTTATTTTCTGGAAAAACTCCGTGCGCCTGTGCGGCAGACGGTTTTATGAATGATAGCCCTTCGGGAATTTCTTCCGCCATTCCCACTGCGTGCGCAGGATCGACTCAAGGTCTGACATTTGTGGCGTCCAACCGAGCACAGCTTTCGCCTTGCGGGCGTCGGCCACGAGTTTCACGGGGTCGCCGGGACGCCGCGGCAGCTTGTTGACAGGAATCGGGGCGCCAGTCACTTTGCGCGCAGTCTCGATCACTTCGAGGACGGAGTAGCCGTCTCCCGTGCCGAGATTGATGAAGTCCGAGGCGCCCCCTTTGCGAAGATGCTCGAGCGCCGCGATATGCGCGTCCGCCAGATCCGTCACGTGAACGTAGTCGCGAATCGCCGTTCCGTCCTGCGTGGGATAGTCCGTGCCGAAGACTTTCACTTCCGGCATTTCGCCCATCGCTGCGGAAAGGACGTTGGGAATCAGGTGCGATTCCGGCTCGTGAAATTCGCCGTGCTCTTTCGTTGCTCCGGCCGCGTTGAAATACCGCAGGGCGACGAATTTCAGGCCGTAGGCTTCGTCGTAACTGCGCAGCACCTGTTCCAGAATCAGCTTCGACCATCCGTAAGGATTTTTCGGCCACTGGCGGGACGTTTCCGGGATCGGAACCTGCTCGGGTTCGCCATACGTGGCGCAGGTGGAGGAAAAGACGAATCGCCGTACCCCCGCTCGCACCAGTGCGCCGGCAAAGGCGATGGTATCAGAAGTATTTTTCTCGAAATATTCAGCGGGTTGCAAAACCGATTCGCCGACATAGGCCAAAGCGGCGAAGTGAACGACCGATTCAATGGCGTGCTCGCCGAGAACGCGCTGGACGAGCGCTACATCACCTACGCGGCCTTCGTAAAAAGGAACACCTTGGGGAACCGCGGCGAGATGCCCGCGAAAAAGATTGTCAATGACAACAACCTGCGCGCCCTTTTCGAGCAGGCGCTCGACCGTTGCGCTGCCGATATACCCCGCACCACCCGTCACAAGAATCGCCATAGCTCTCCGTTCGATTCAGACTTCGAGTCAGCCCCTGGCGGTGTGCCGGAGATGATGCCCGCCCCACAACCGCGATAGTTTAGCGTACAGGTTCGGGAATTTCCGATGGGTTCGATCAGATTTTTGCGTGCAGGACGGCACGTTCACCGTTGTTAGAGTAAGCCCTATGTCAGTAAGCCCTGTGAATCACTTGAGCCAGGGCATATTTGAGGGTTATGACACGGGGGGGTTCTACGACGAGATGTTTTCGTCGCCCGGCCATCCGCGTCCCCCATATGCCAAGGTTTTCCAGAAGCTCGCCTCGATGGCGCCGGTCCATTTTGAGGCGCGGCGGCGCCTGGCTGATATTTCGTTTCTCATTCAGGGCATCACGTTTACCGTTTACAGCGACGGCCGCGGCACCGAGCGGCTCTTCCCCTTCGATCTGATTCCGCGGATCCTTGCGCGCTCGGAATGGGAGCGCATCAATCGCGGATTGTCGCAGCGCGTCGTTGCGCTGAATCATTTTCTCCAGGACATTTACGGCGAGCAATCGATCCTGAAGGACGGGCGCATTCCGCGGTCACTTGTTTATTCCTGTCCGCATTTTCGCCGCGAAGTGATTGGCGTCAACGTGCCCCACGGAATTCACACCCACATCTGCGGGATCGATCTGGTTCGCGATTCGAAGACCGGCGAATTCTGCGTGCTCGAAGACAACGTGCGCACGCCGAGCGGCGTTTCCTACGTGCTCGAAAACCGGCTGGTGATGAAGCGCACTTTTCCGGATGCGTTTCAAGCCGCCGAAGTGCTGCCCGTAAACCACTACCCTTCCGAACTCTCACGCATTTTGCGCAGCCTTTCGCCGCGCGGTACCGACGATGCGCAAATCGTGTTGCTGACGCCCGGCATTTACAACAGCGCTTACTTCGAACACAGCTTCCTCGCGCAGCAGATGGGTATTGAGCTTGTCGAAGGACGCGACCTGATCGTCGACGGCGGTACGGTCTACATGAAAACGATCCGGGGGCTGAAGCGTGTCGACGTGATCTATCGCCGCGTGGACGACGAGTTTCTCGACCCGCTCGCCTTCCGCGCCGATTCGATTCTCGGCGTTCCAGGATTGATGGGCGCGTATCGCGCCGGAAACGTGGCGCTGGCAAACGCCGTCGGCAACGGAGTCGCCGACGACAAGGCGATTTATGCGTATGTGCCGGAGTTCATTCGCTACTACCTCGGCGAAGAACCGGTGCTGCGCACGGTCGAAACCTATATTTGCGCCAAACGGGCCGACTTGTCTTACACGCTCGAACATCTGCCGGAACTCGTAGTCAAGGCTGTGGGCGAATCGGGCGGCTATGGCATGTTGATCGGGCCGGACGCGGACAGCGCCACAATCGAAAGGTTCCGCGAACGCATTCAGGCCAATCCTCGCAATTACATCGCGCAGCCGGTCGTCGCGTTGTCGCGCGTTCCCTCTTACGATGCGAACGAAGGACGCGTCGGCGGGCGCCACGTCGACCTCCGGCCGTACTGCCTCTATGACGGAAAGGACGTGACGATCGTGCCCGGCGGATTGACGCGCGTTGCGCTGCAGCGCGGGTCGCTCGTGGTCAATTCCTCGCAGGGCGGCGGCAGCAAAGATACGTGGGTCCTTCGAGGAGAAGACTGACGTGCTTTCGCGGATCGCGGAATCGCTGTTCTGGCTCGCGCGCTACATCGAACGCGCGGAAGGCACCGCACGCATTCTCGACGTCAACTACCACATGCTTCTCGAAGAGTCGCAGGCGTCTTACCGCCTGCGTTGGGAGCCGCTGATAATCATGGCCGGCGAGGAAGACCGGTTTCGCAAGCGCTATAGCGAAGTGAACGCAGAGAACGTCTTCGAGTTTCTGGCGTTTCGCGAAGACAATCCGAGCTCGATCGTCCAGTGCATCTCCAAAGCCCGTGAAAACGCACGCACGATCCGCGACCGTATCTCCCGTGAAATGTGGGAAGACATCAACGGCTTCTACCACATGGCAACCGGTTTTGACGCGCGCGAAGAAATCGCCGCCGGGCCGCATCGCTTTTGCGATCGCACCAAGTTCGGCTCGCAGCGTTTTCACGGCGTCACCGATGCAACATTGCCGCACGACGAAGGATGGCAGTTCCTGCGGGTAGGCTGGGCGCTTGAGCGTGCGGAAATGACGGCGCGGCTGGTCGACGTCCAGTATCACAATTTGCTCGACGAATTCGGCCTTGCAGGCGCGGCGGATAATCATCAATGGATGGCGGTGCTGCGGTCGGTCGGCGCGTACGAGGCATATCACCGCACGTATCATCCGCCGATTGAACCGGAGCGCGTGGCCGAAATGTTGATTCTGAATCCGCAGCATCCGCACTCGATCCGCTTCAACGCCGCGGAGGTGCAGGCCGGTCTTCGCGCCGTGAGCGGCACCGGTATGGGCGCTTATGCGAACGAGGCGGAACGGTTGGCGGGAAAAATGGTTGACCGGCTGAGCTATGATCGGATCAGCGAAATATTTTCGCAGGGGCTCCACGGCTACCTGACCGACTTGGTCGGCATGTGCGGCG
This sequence comes from Candidatus Acidiferrum sp., assembly GCA_035569955.1. Taxonomy (GTDB): domain Bacteria; phylum Acidobacteriota; class Terriglobia; order Acidiferrales; family UBA7541; genus Palsa-295. The sequence goes on along the minus strand of DATMLZ010000012.1, from coordinate 36,396 downwards.
CGATTGGCGACGACATCGCGCGAACCTACTTCTATTACGCGGTGGTGGCATGAATCGATATCATCTGGTGCACACGACGGAATTTGTTTATGACGCTCCGGTCTCTGAGAGCTACAACGAAGTGCGTCTCCGGCCTGTGCATGACGATCGGCAGAGCTGCCTCTCATTTCGCTTGACGACCACTCCGAGTTCGCGCGGCACCGCTTATCGCGACGCTTACGGCAATTGGGTCCACCAGTTCAACGTGCTGCCCGAGCATCGCCATCTTCGGGTCGTGGCCGAGTCTGTTGTGCTCGCACACGAAGCGAATCCGGAAGGCAACGGATCGACGTCACTCGCCGAGATCGATTCCCAGCGCGTGGCTTGGGAAGAGCAGCATTTCGATTTTCTGGCGCCTACCGGCTACGTGCCGCATCTTGTCGCTCTGCGTGAAATTTCGAGTGCGTCCGAGAAAAAATGCGACGGCAGCGCGCGAGGATTTGCCGAAACTGCCTCGGACATGATTCATGCTGGATTCCGGTACGTGAAGGGTGCGACGCATGTGCACTCTTCGATCGAAGATGCGATTTCTCTCGGCGCCGGTGTTTGCCAGGATTTTGCCCATCTGCTGCTGGGTGTTGCCCGGATGCGCGGTTTGCCGGCGCGCTACGTTTCCGGATATCTGGTTCCAAACAGCGCCGCAACTCCCGGCGGGAGGCAGGAGGAAGTGATTGGCGGGCAAGCGTCGCACGCTTGGGCGGAAGTTCTGTTGCCAGACGATGGCTGGATCGGACTTGATCCGACGCTCGGCAGGCCCGTCGGCTTGCGGCACGTGCGCGTGGCCTATGGACGCGACTACGGCGATGTTGCACCCGTGCGCGGCGTTTACAAAGGCAGCGCCGGGCAGCGACTTGCGGTCGATGTGCGCGTGCGCCCCGCCCTGGACGGCGAGGGGCGCGAACAGATCAGCGAAGCCGCCGCGCCGGCTCCGGTCGCCAGTGCCGCACTCGAACGTCCGCAACAGCCGGCACAGCAACAGCAGCAATAATTTTTCCGGTTATTTCGTCAATCCAAACGCTTTGGACTCAAACTGCAGCGACTCGGGGAAGTGTGTCGCGAAGTAAATCCAATTGTGGCTCCCGGGATACAGATGAAACTCATGGGTTATGCCGTGTGATTTGAGCAAATCATCGAATTGCTGCGCGCCCAGGTTGAAACCAAAATCGTCTTCGGTGCCGCAATCAAAATAAATCTTCATGCCGACCGGCTTCAGCTCGCCGCGCACGATGGTGAACGGGCTCTCACGATTCCAATAGGCGCGATCAAAGGGAACGCCGAACGCGTTTCCGAGCACGCGTGCAATTTGCTCCTGTTGCTGCGGCGTGGCCTCGACCGTCGGGGGCTTTTCGATCAGTGCCGCGCTATGGGCACTCACCGAGCCGAAAAGATTCGGATACTTGAGCGCGAGCCGAAGCGCGCCGTACCCACCCATCGAAATTCCGTCCAGACCGCGTGAGTTGCGTCCCGTGCGGATGCGGTAGTTTTTCTCGATCGCCGGCACGAATTCCTGTATGAAAAAATCCTCATAGCGAACTTTCCCATCCTTCGAGTTGATGTAGAACGAGCGGCCCGCCGCGGGAGCCACGATCACGAATTCGCCGAGCGTCTTCTGCGTCCAGGCATCTTCGATGATCTGCCAGCCGTCGGAATTCAGGAGCACCTGTTCGTTTTCACCGAGGCCGTGCAGAAAATAAAGGATGGGAAAACGCCGCGTCCCGTCGGCATCGTAGCTCGGCGGAAGAAAAATACAGTAGGGCACGGGCTTTGCAAGAATCTTGCTGTTGACCTGCCGGCATTCGGCGCGGCCCTGCTTTGAGGCCGAGGATTGCTGTGGCGCAGCGCCAGCGGTCGTCGCAAAAATGAGTGCAAAAATCAAAGTTGAAGCGAGAGTGAGAATCCGCCGCGCAAGGCGCGAGCCACTACTCATACCGCAGAGCCTCGACCGGGTCCAGCTTCGCCGCGCGCGACGCAGGATAAAGCCCCGCCACGAGGCTCACGAGAATCGAAATTCCGATCGCTGCGGCAACCAGCCAAATCGGCACGGAAGTGAGATTCGCGCTCGGCAGGTTCTGGCGATGCAGATAGACGTTCGCACCGAAATTGATTGCGCGGCCGATCGACCAGCCGAGCACAACTCCGATCACGCCGCCAAGCAGACCCATGCATCCCGCTTCCGTGAAGAAAAGCATCTTCACATCGCCATCGGACGCACCAAGCGCCTTCAAGATCCCGATCTCGCGCCGCCGCTCCAAAATTGCCATCACCAGGGTGTTCACAATTCCCAACGAAGCCACCACGAGCGCTAGTCCGCCAAACGAACCGAAAAACGCGTCAAATACCTTGAAAACCAGCGCCAGATTCTTTGACGCGTCGAGCAACGAAAAGGCGCCAAAACCTCGGGCCTTGATGCTGTCTTCAACAGTCTGTACCTCGGCCGGATCGTTCACCTTCACGGTAAGGCTCGCGTAGTTCGCGCGCCCATTGGTCGCGCCCAGCACCGAGCGTAAATCATTTGCCTGCACGGCTTGCAGATCCTCGGCAACTTGCATCGGAATCATGAGCCGTACTTGTCCGAAGCCGCCGGCGCCGGTAGCCGGCTCGGTATTGATAATGCCCACGATGCGCAGCTTTTGTTCGTGCGGTACGACCGAGAAACCGCCAGAAATTCCACCGTCCGCCGAAGGTGCAAGCGCCTGGCGCTCGTTGTAATTCACACTGACGTCCTGGCCAATGAGCGAAGTCGGATTGTTCGACAGCTGTTTGGCCAGTTCGATTTGCAAAATCGCCTCGTGAGCGTCCGGCGCCGAGAAAAAGGATCCCTGAATCCCGTCGTAGGCGCCGGCATCCTTGCTCGATTGGGGCACGCCGGCGAGCATCGTCGGAAAAGGATTGTCTTTGTAACGAATCTCGGTCGGAAAACGCACTTCCGGATAAACTTCGGTCACGTTTGGAATCTGCGCGAACTCCTTTCGCGCTTCCTCATCGAGCGGACGCGCCGGTACGGACGCGTTCACGCCGTCATTCGGTCCGCCACGACCGCGCCCGAATCCGCCACGCCCCTCGAAACGGGACGTGACGATCACAGCGTTGAACAGTCCGGAAGACGTCAGCCGCTGGCTCACCAGATCCTGCAAGCCGACTCCGAGCGAAAGAATCGCCACCAGCGACGCCACGCCGACGCCAATTCCCATGGTCGTCAGCGAATTTCGTAACGCGGCCTCGCGCAGATTGCGCGTTGCCAATTCCGTCAGGTCGCGCATCTTCATGGCCGACCTCCGTCGCTCACGACTTTCCCATCCTTCATCACAATCATGCGCTTCGTGTATTTTTCGGCGCGGGCCTGTTCGTGCGTCACCATCAGGATCGTCACGCCCTGTGCGTTGATTTCGGCTAGCAGCGCCATGATTTCGTCACCGGTCTTGCTGTCGAGGTTTCCTGTGGGCTCATCCGCAAGCAGGATCGTGGGCTTGTTGACCAGCGCGCGAGCCAGGGCCACGCGCTGCTGCTCGCCTCCGGAAAGCTCCGCAGGGCGATGCGCGGCCCGGCCCGAGAGATGAACGCGCTCGATCGCCGCATTGACCCGCGTCGGACGTTCGTTGCGATCCACTTCGGCCAGCCGCAGCGGCAACTCGACGTTCTCGGCGAGCGTCATTCTGGGCAGCAAATTGAAGGATTGAAAGACCATCCCGATCGTCTGGCTGCGATGCTTCGCCAGCTCGCCCGAGCTCATCTCCGCCAGGTTGCGCCCAAGCGCGTAAATCGCGCCCGACGTCGGCCGGTCGAGCCCCGCGATCAGGTTCATCATCGTCGATTTGCCGGAGCCGGAGCTGCCCAGTAGCGCCACAAACTCGCCCGGTTTTACCTCGATCGAAACGTCGTCGACCGCGCGGACCAGAGTCTGCCCCATCTGATAGTGCCTCGCGACACGCTCCGCGCGCACTGCTGCGCCGTTATTTTCCACCGTCATTGCCCTCTGAGTGTACTACGCGCGGAAGAACTCCGAAGTTGCAGCCCGCGACTTGATCGGAGACGTGTCAGCAACAACGATCATCGCTAGCGCGGCGTGCTGGACGCTGGTTCAGCTTGTAACTTGGCGAGAAGAGTGCGTGCAGACTCTAAATCTTGTTCCAATTCCTCCATGCTGTAATGCAGATAAACCCCGTGCTCCTTCAGAAATGCATGTACGGTCATTCGCGTAGAAAAGCCAAGCATTTGGCGAACGTCCGATTCGGTCAGCGCCTCGGACCGATATCCCTCGAGCGCGAGCGATTCGAGCGTCACACGCGCTGGGCCCTCTCCCTCGGGCGCGACGCGCTGCGCGATCTCGTCGGGAATCTTTAGGGTGATTTCCACACGGCAAGGATACCACCCCAGCGACTCCAAGTCTCAGGCGCGGCTCCAGCACGGCGTCCATCTGAAAAACGCCTTCGCGCGGCGTCGGAAGATGTGCTTCATCGTCTCACCGCGCGTGCCCGCGCTTCGCCGAAAACTGCGTAAATTACCCCGCGGGACCCTGGCTACCTTTGATTTCGTCGCTGAGAAGTATGGCATCCGCGATTTCCCTCATGGACTTGCGCCGCTCCCGGCTCTGCTTTTGCAGAGTCAGGTACGCCTCTTCCTCACTGATTCCCAGGTCACGCTGCAAGATGCGCGTCGCGTCCTGGACGATCTTCCGCGCTCCGGTCAGCTCGGAGCCTTTCGAGCTTTCGTCGTCGCGCCGCACCATATCGATTTCTGGCCCGACTAGAAACCCGATCGTCGAGATCAACTGCATCTCGCGCTGCGTGTAAGTGTGCGGCTCGCGATGTTGCACGTTGATGACGCCCACAATACGATCGCGGCAAAGCACCGGTACTGAAAGGAACGCTTCGAAGCGGTCCTCGGGCAGCTCGTTGAAGGCCTGAAAGCGCTCATCGGCCGACGCATTCCATGAAATCGAAACGGGCTTCTTGTTCTCGGCCACCCAGCCCGTGATTCCCTGCCCGATCCGCAGCTTCAGCCGGTCGACAACCTCGGCATGCGGATTCTTCGATACACGCAGAATCAGCTCATCGCCCTCCAGCACGTAAACGAAGCACGAATCGCACTTCATGACCGAAGTGATGAATTCGAGGATACGCAGCAGCACCTTGTGAAGCGGGTCGGCCGAGGCAATTCGTTCGCCCAGCTCGTGAAGAAACTCCATGTCCCGCGGCTCGCCCGAGCTGGATTGCACGTTCATACAACTTCATTATCGGGGCGCGGAAGACGGCGGGTAATTTGACTTTTGGCTCGTTGCGATTTGATTTCGCGATGGAAGTACTGGGAGAAAGTACTACTGCATTCACAGAATTGACAAACCTTTCACATCATTCCGACAAATCGAGGCCGTCGGCGGGCACAAACTTTCTCGGCTGCCGTTCCAGTCAGAGTCATAAAGGAGGAGACAATGCAGTTTAAGAAGTTGCCGCGCATCCCGCTCGCCATGATCGTGTTGGGGTTTGCTTCATTCACAACGTTCACAGCGGCTGACCAGGATTTTCCTGTAATCCCTCATCTGCCCGCTTCGCCCACGGTTACAGCATCGACGCAAATCCCCGCAAACACCGGGGACGAAAATCCTTACGGCGTTGCATTCGTTCCTCCCGGATTTCCACAAAACGGCTCCATCCATACGGGCGACGTTCTAGTCGCAAATTTCAATAACAACGCCAATCTCCAGGGCACCGGCACGACGATCGTGAACGTTTCTCCCTCCGGCCGAACCAATTTGTTTTTCAAGAGCTCGACAGCGACGGGGCTTACCACCGCACTTGGCGTCCTGCGCGCGGGCTTCGTGATCGTCGGCAGCTTGCCAAGCACGGACGGCTCGGGCGTTTGCACTGAGGGACCGCAAGGGCAGGAGGAAAATGTCGGCCAAGGCTCGCTCATCGTCCTCAATCGATTCGGAAAAGTGGTTAAGACTTTGACCTCATCCAAATTTCTCGATGGCCCGTGGGATTTAGCGGTCAGCGACTATGGCAACTTCGCTCAGATTTTCGTCTCCAACGCACTATCGGGCACGGTATCGCGCCTCGACGTAGTAATCGGCAAAGATGGCGACCGGGACGCAGATGATTTCACCATTGTTCGCCAAACCGAGATCGCTTCCGGTTACACACATCGCTGCGATTCTGCAGCATTCCTCGTCGGTCCGACCGGCTTGGCGTTGAACCCGTTCAACGACACTTTGTACGTCGCGTCATCCGGTGATAACGAACTTTTTGCCGTCACCGGCGCCAGCCTTCGCGAAGGCTCCAATGGCACCGGCAACGTCTTTATCAGTGACGCCACTCACCTGCATGGTCCTCTTGGCCTGGCCATTGCTCCCAATGGCGACCTTATCTCCGCGCAAGGTGACGCCGTAAACTTCGATCCGAATCAAATAAGTGAGATCGTCGAGTACTCCGCTCGCGGAAAATTCGTCGCCGAGTTTTCGATCGATTCGACGGTGGGATCTGCGTTTGGACTGGCCATCGTGCCGTCTGGCGACGGCTTTCGCTTCGCCGCCGTCGACGACGGCATCAATGCGCTCGACATTTGGGATGTGAAATAAGCCGTATTGCAAAGGGAGTTCCGCTTAGTCCCCTCCGAGCGCCGCTCGGCCGCACTCCTGGTCCTCCTCCTGACGAGGAGTGCGGTCCTTCTTTTGCCAGACCCGTTTGTCTTGGAACATCTCCCCGACACACCTTCCATCCGCGCGCTTGGAAAAGGCAAAATGGCTAATTCACCCAACAACGGATGGGAGGCTCACATGCGGACAACGGCTTGCCTCATATTCATCGCACTGGCCGCACTGACCGGGTCGATTTCCACCGCGCAGGACCGGGCTACTTTCCTTGGCGACCCGATCCTCACGAACGACTATGTCCGCGTCGCGAAAATCTCGGTTCTTCCTGACGGCACATTTCAAGTTCCCGAAAGCTCTGACGCTCATATCCTGATCGCCACGAGCGCCCCTACGCTGACCGACATCAGCGAAGCCAGCGTTGACGCTAAGAAAGCGAAGTCCATCACGGCTCGAGCCATATTGCTGGAGGCGAATCGCTCTTACACCCTGGCAAATGGTCGGAAAGTGCAGTTTGAAGGTTTGCTGCTCGACCTACAAAAAGATCCTGGCAAAATTTCGTGCACGCAGGGAAACGACTGTCCGTGGAGCATCCGCCCGATGGATCCGGTTCCCGCGATTCTTTCCGAGCACGTCACGGTCTTCAGCATCCCGCTGCCGTGGACGCCCGAAGCGCGCAGTCTCATTATTCCTGAATCTGACATGACCGCCGCCGGCCAACACCACGGCGCCGGCGATCCCTTCTGGATGCTCTCGCCTATGGAATTGACGGCCGCGGCCACGCCCCCTTCGTCAGCGGCGTCGCTGAACGCGCTGGTCACCGGCTCGTTCCCCGAGCCTGATTACTTCATCGAAGTCGCGTTCTACGATAAGTCGTTTTGCTTTTGCAAGCGCACAAGGTAGCTGACTAATTCGTCGGCAGGCCGGCGGTGACTGCGCCTCACGGTTTCCCAGACGTTACGGACACATTTGTTTGGACTTCGACGGCCTGATTGGACGCTTACTTTCCGCTGAACTTGCGGAAAAGCATCGTGAGCGGATCGTAGAAGCGATCAACGACGCGTTCCTTGAGCGGAATGATCGCGTTGTCTGTGATGTGGATGTCTTCGGGGCAAACTTCGGTGCAGCACTTGGTGATGTTGCAATAGCCGATGCCGAGTTCTTCGCGCAGCATGGGAATGCGGTCTGCCCCATCGAGCGGATGCATCTCCAGTCCCGCCGAGCGCACGAAAAATCTCGGGCCGCCAAAGTGATCGTGCAGATCGTGTTCGCGCAGCACGTGGCACACGTTCTGGCAGAGGAAGCACTCGATGCACTTGCGGAATTCCTGCGCGCGGTCAATGTCCTTCTGATACATCTTCCATTCGACATTGGGCTTCGGCGTGAACGGCTGAATTTTTTTGTTCACCTTGTAGTTCCACGAAACGTCGGTCACAAGGTCCTTCAGCAGCGGGAAGCTCTTGATCGGATAAACCGTGATCGGCTGATCGAGCGGCAGCGAATCCATGCGCGTTTTGCACATCAGCCGCGGCTTTCCGTTCACTTCGGCCGAGCACGAACCGCACTTTGCGGCTTTGCAGTTCCAGCGGACGGCCAGGTCCGGCGCCTGATGCGCCTGGATAGAGTGAATCGCGTCGAGCACGACCATGCCGGGAGTGACTTCCACCTTGTAATCGGTGGCGCCGCCGCCCTCAGGTCCGCCGCGAAACACCCGCAATGTCGCTTCAGCCATCCAACTCCTCCGCGCTGCTCACCAGATCCCACGACTCCGGCGCGGCGAAATCATTCGCGCCATCGCGCAGGATGACGGCCCAAGAAGCAGCCGTCACTTGCTATCTTCCGCCAAAATCCCCTGCAATTCTTCGGGAATTTCCGGAGATGGCCACTCGTTGCGCGCCATCTGGTTTCCCTGCTTCACGATCACGTTGTGCTTCTTTTCCCAGACCGGATCGTAATTCGGATAGTCGATGCGCGCGTGTCCGCCGCGGCTTTCCTTTCGAGCGATCGCGCTCTTTGTCACCGCCTCGGACACGGCCAGCATCGCGCGCAGATCAAACGCCAGGTGCCAGCCCGGATTGAAAAGGCGCGAGCCTTCGACCTTTGCGTGCGCGGCACGCTCTCTCAGTTTCGCCAATTCGATCAGCGCCTTGTTCAGATCTTCCTCGTTGCGAAATATTCCGACAAGGTTTTGCATCGTGTCCTGCAAATCCTGGTGGATCGTGTACGGATTCTCGCCGCCCGTCAGTTGGAACGGCGCTAGCGCTTCACGCTCGGCCTGTTCGATCTGCGCCGGATCGATCGTCGGCATGCCGACTTTCTTCGCGTTCGCGGCCGCTGCCAAACCGGCACGTCGTCCGAACACGAGCAAGTCGGAGAGCGAATTTCCGCCGAGGCGATTGGCGCCGTGCATTCCGGCAGCCGCTTCACCGGCCGCAAAAAGCCCGGGCAACGAAGTCGCCGTCGTCTCGCCGTCGACTTTGATACCACCCATCACGTAATGGCACGTTGGACCGACTTCCATCGGTCCGGCGGTGATATCGACGTCGGCGAGCTCTTTAAACTGGTGATACATGCTCGGCAGCTTGCGCTTCACGTACTCAGCCGGCTTGTGCGAAATGTCGAGATAGGCGCCGCCGTGTTCGCTGCCGCGGCCTTCGCGCACTTCGGTATAGATCGAGCGCGCCACGACGTCCCGCGTCGAAAGCTCGAGGCGCTTGGGATCGTACTTCTCCATGAAGCGCTCGCCGTTCTTGTTGCGCAGGATGCCGCCTTCACCGCGCACCGCTTCGGTTACCAGAATTCCGCGCACGCCCGGCGGCCAGACCATCCCGGTCGGATGGAATTGGATGCACTCCATATCCATCAGTTCGGCGCCGGCTTCATAGGCGAGCGCCATGCCGTCGCCGGTACATTCCCAGGAGTTCGACGTAACTTTCCAGGCTTTGCCGATGCCGCCCGTCGCGATCACGATCGACTTCGCCTTGAAGACGACGAAGCGTCCGCTCTCGCGCCAGTAGGCAAAGGCGCCGGCTACGCGGTCGCCGTCACGCAGCAACTTCGTGACGGTGCACTCCATGAAAACGTCGAAGCCCATCTGCACGCCGCGATCCTGCAGCGTGCGGATCATTTCAAGGCCGGTGCGGTCGCCGACGTGGCAAAGACGCTTGTAGGTATGTCCGCCGAAAGCGCGCTGCAGAATTTCGCCCTTGTCGGTGCGGTCAAAGAGCGCACCCCATTGCTCGAGTTCGCGAATGCGGTCTGGCGCTTCCATCGCGTGCAGCTGCGCCATGCGCCAGTTATTGAGCTTTTTTCCGCCCAGCATCGTGTCGCGGAAATGGACCTGCCAGTTATCCTTCGGATCGACGTTGGCCATCGCCGCGGCCACGCCGCCTTCGGCCATCACGGTATGCGCCTTGCCGAGCAGCGATTTGCAGACCACGCCGACCGTCGCGCCGTGCGCGAGCGCTTCGATTGCAGCTCGCAGACCGGCGCCGCCCGCGCCGATGATCAAAACGTCATATTCGTGAGTTTCGTAGGAGGCAGTCACAGAATTCGAATGTCCTTCACCACGCCGATGGCCACAAGATAGATATAAAAATCCGTGAGCCCGACCGAGATCATGCTGGCCCACGCCCAAAACATGTGGTGCTCGTTCAGCTTGGTTACGCCCTTCCAGCCCGCGTAGCGCGGCCCGCCCGACGCCGTGCACGAGAAGCAATCCATCTTGCCGCCGATCAGGTGACGCAGTGAGTGGCACGAGAACGTGTAGGTCGTCAGGAGCAGGATATTCGCCAGCATGACCAATGTGCCGACGCCGATACCGAAGTGGCCATCGAAATCGAACGCCATGATGGCGTCATACCAAAGGAACACGATGAACAGGACCGCCAGATAAAAAAAGTATCGGTGAATGTTTTGCAGGATGAACGGAAACGCCGTCTCGCCCTTATAGGACTTGCGGCCTTCGCCTACTGCGCATCCGGGCGGGTCCAGGAAGTAGGCGCGGTAGTAGGCTTTGCGGTAGTAATAGCACGTCAGCCGGAATCCGAGCGGCCCGCCGAGAATCAGGATCGCGGGCGAAAACGGCCACCAGTGATGATCCGGATCGATCAGCGGCGAATAGAAAGGCGAGAGATACGGACCCGCCTCGTAGAATTTCCCTGTGAGAGCCCGCCAGGTAACGTAAATGCTGAACCCTGTGAAGATGATCAGGAACGGTAGATTATCAGCCCACCATGCATCCTGACGCAGAGTGCTTCCGAAGCGGCTCACTCGAGCCGCAGAAGTATCCCCCATAACTCCCTCTTAGTGCAGACCTCTAGCTTATTCCCCGTACGAAATTTTGCAATGGAATTTTGCGCGTGCAGATGGAATCGGAATCCGAACGCTTCGCGCGCAAGAATCGAGGTGCAAGCGATTCAGGGAGCTCAAATGGGTTGCGCCGATCGGCGAAACCAGTGTGGCTTGCGTCACCATCGAAGGCAGAAAAATGCTCTGGAAGTTGCCGCGGATTCCGCCCGGCCAAAGGACGTCTCAGCCGTTTGCCGCGATCTGCTCGAGTTTTCTGCCTGTCGTGCGGGGCGCGAACAAACCGATATCCGCGATCACAATCAGCATCGCCGCGGCTCCGATAGCGAACATCACTCCCGCTCCATAACGATCAAGGACAGGCAAAAGAACGAACGGAATGGCCGCGCTCGACAGCCGGCTCAAACCGTAAGCAGACCCGGCCGCGCGCCCTCGGATTGCGGTCGGAAATATTTCGCCTTGCAGAACATGGAACGCATTGGAAAAGATATTGCTGACCAGCGTGTACAGTATCCCGAGCGTACCGATCAGAAAAGGCACCGTGGCAAAACCCAACCCCAATCCAAGGACCGCCATAGCCAGCGCCGAAGTCATGATCAGGAGCCGTCGGTCCATCCTTTCGATCACAAGAAGAGAAAGCGACGATCCAATCGGATAACCGAGGAACGCGATCGTCGTGTAGGTGAGTGACGTCAGGACGGAAAAGCCTTTGGCGGCAAGCACCAGCGGCGCCATTGTTCCAAATCCGTAGTAGCCGATGCTCTGAAAAATCTGGAACACGTAGAGCATGAGCGTCCTCCGGCGATTTCCTGGCGCGAAAAGCGCCCCATACCGCTCGGGCGGGGCCTGCTCGTTTTTTGCCGGCAACGAAATTGCCGGAATCGATTCCACCGCCATACCAAGAAGTAGAGCAGCGGCATGGCGAGCCTGGCCGGCTCTTCCCGCTGCTTCGAGCCATCGCGGAGATTCAATCAGGTCCCGCTGGAACCCCCAGACAACAATTCCGCCGAGCGAACCTGCAACAAACAACCAACGCCATCCCTCGACGCCGAGGACATGCAATGGCACGAGCATACGGGCACTCAAGCCGATCGCCGGGACTCCGCAAAAGCCAACGTTGTAAGCCAGCGATATCAGCCTCCCGCGAACTCGAGCCGGCAGGATTTCGCTAAGGTAGGCATCCGAGAGCGGCATCTGCGCACCAATACCGATGCCCGCAAGAAACCGCGTCGCGATCAGCACGATCGCATTCGGACTGAAACTTCCCGCCAGCGTAAAAAGTGAATAGATCCCGAGATTCATGAGAAATGCCGGCCGGCGCCCGACGCGATCGGCTACGATTCCCATGAACATCGCGCCGAAAAACATGCCGAGGAAACTCGACCCGAGCACCAGCGGAAGCGTCGCTTGACCGAGCCCGAAAGATTTCGTGAGTACCGTGCTGAGGGTGCCCGCAAGGAAAACGTCGAAGATATCGAAAAACAGACCGAGGCCGATGACCAGGGTGATCCGCCAATGGCGCGCGGTGAGGGGCGCGGCGTCGAGCAATTCGGCGACAGGCATAGCGACGTATTCTATGCCTGTCGATCGCAGAATTCCGCGCAAAGGCGATCCGCCTCGCCTGCTTACAGGCGAGCCGCGGGATTAGGTCATTTCTTCAGGATTTCGCGGGCGATCACCATGCGCTGAATCTCGCTGGTGCCCTCGCCGATCGTGCAGAGCTTCACATCGCGGTAAAACTTCTCGGCCGGATAATCCTTGATGAAGCCGTAGCCGCCGTGAATCTGCACGCATTCGTTGGCGCAGCGGACGGCCACTTCCCCGGCGTACAGTTTCGCCATCGACGAAGCCAGCGTCGTATTCTTACCCGCGTCCTTCATCGTCGCCGCGCGCCAGATGAGCGCCCGCGCGGCCTCAATCTCGACGCTCATATCCGCGAGCTTCCACTGAATCGCCTGGAAATCGGAGATCGGCTTGCCAAACTGCTTACGTTCCTGGGCGTACTTGAGCGCCACGTCAAAAGCGCCCTGGGCCATTCCCAATCCGAGCGCAGCGATCGAGATGCGCCCTCCATCGAGAATGCGCAGGGCATCAACGAATCCCTCGCCCTCTTTTCCAATCAGATTCGCCGCCGGCACTTCGCAGTCTTCGAAAATCAGCTCGGCTGTATCGCTCGCGCGCAGTCCCAGTTTGTTTTCTTTTTTGCCGGGACGAAACCCTTTGGTCCCCTTCTCGACCAGAAACGCCGACATCCCATGCGTTCCCGCTTCTCGGTTCGTCACGGCAATCACGACGACCACATCCGCATAGTGCCCGTTCGTGCAGAAAGTCTTCGTGCCGTTGAGCACCCAAGAATCGCCCTTGCGCACGGCCGAACAGATCGCCGCGGCGGCATCCGATCCTGATCCCGGTTCAGTCAGTGCCCATGCGCCGATGAAGTCGCCCGAGGCGAGCTTGGGCAAAAAGCGCTTCCGCTGCGCTTGGTTTCCCGCAACGAAAATGTGGTTCGAACAGAGCGACGTGTGGGCCGCGACGATGATTCCAACCGAGCCGTCGATGCGCGAAAGCTCTTCGATCGCCGTCGCGTACTCGGCGTACCCCATGCCCGCGCCGCCCGACTCCGGCGGGAAGATCGTGCCCATCAGGCCAAGCTTGCCGAGTTCCTTGATGGTCGCAAGCGGAAACTCGCTGGCTTCGTCCCACTCCATCACGTGGGGCGCAATTTCGCGCTCCGCGAATTCGCGGACCGTCTTTTTCAGCTGCAGTTGTTCGTCGGAAAGCTGAAAATCCATGGTGTAGAGCCTGCTTTGTGCCGGCTGCTCCCTAAGCAAATCTTAGCTTTTTCCTTTAGATAGAGCGGGGAAATAATTGTGCGGTTTCCGGTGGAGCAGCTACTTCGAGTGGGCCACGATCAGCAGCAGCGCAATGATCACTACGGGAATGAGGGCCAGGGCCAGATAACTCCACGACCACTTCATCTTCGGCGCGCGCATTCGCAACGCCGCCCGCGCCGCTGCGCGCTCGGCGACGCTCACCTGTTCCTGGTGCTCCAAATCGTTCGCGAAATCGGCGGCGGTCGCGTAACGATACTGTGGATCGCGCTCCAGCGCCCGATTCAGCACCTCTTCGATCTCCGGCGGAATGCTTCGGTCAATCGAGCGCGCTGCGATCGGATCGCGCAACAGCCGCTGGTTCATCGCTGCGAGCGGATTCTCGCCCTGGAATGGCAACTCGCCGGTGAGCATCTCAAAAAGCATCACGCCAAACGCGTACAAATCGCTCTGGGCGTCGCCGCGCTTCCCTTTCACCTGTTCGGGCGAAACGTAGTCGGGAGTGCCCATCACCTTTGTCAATTTGCCGAACGTGAGCCGCCGTGCGCCCGCTTCTCGAGCGATGCCGAAATCGATCAACTTGATGCGGTCGCCATCGACCATGATGTTGTCCGGCTTCAGATCGCGATGCACGACGCCGTTCGCGTGGATATATCCAAGTGCGTCCAGGGTCGCAAGCGCGACCGGCATGGCTTCCGAAAGCGGGAGTTTCTTCCGCTCGTCCAGAATTTCGCGCAATGGCCTTCCTTCAGCCCACTCCATCGCCATGTAGACGCGGCTCGGATCGTCTACCTTCAGCATCCTCACGACGCCGGGATGATAGAGCTTCATGCCGATTTCCATCTCGCGGTGAAAGCGATCGTAAAAAAGCGGATCGGCTTCCATCTCAAGGTGCGGCACTTTGATCGCTACGGTCATACCGTTCGAAAGATCCTGAGCACGGTAAATCGTGGCCATGCCGCTGCGCGCAACAAGTGCCTGAATGCGAAACCGGTCGAGCGTGTCGCCAACCTTAGGGGGAGAAATCATGCGCGCGCGTTTCGGCAGGACGCTTCTCGAGAGGAAGATATCGCGTCCGGCACTTCGCGCAAGAGAGGAATCTCGCTCATTCGCGATGCGAATCCAAAGCGAACCGTTCGCCCGCCAAGTCGTGGAGTAGGGGAGGCGTGCGAACGGTCCGTCGTGATTCGATGGTCCCAGGGTAGATCGCAACCGCTAAACAAGAGATAAGCTACTTATAAAGATTTCATAAAGATTGGCACACGGGCCGACCATCGCGATTCCCTGGCCGCGCTGGCGCGGAACTAGCGACAAACTAGGGGCCCCGGGGCGGGCCGGCGCCCCCTCTTCGGGCACTTACTTTTCCCTTGCCCCATGGGCCCTGCTTAACGTACACCATCGGCATCTGTCCGCCGGCCAAATGAGCCAGGCGTGCACCACTCAGAGCGAGGTGATCCGATGACATTCGTCACAAGGCGCCGTTTCATGCAAAC
Source organism: Candidatus Acidiferrum sp. (assembly GCA_035569955.1). Lineage (GTDB taxonomy): Bacteria > Acidobacteriota > Terriglobia > Acidiferrales > UBA7541 > Palsa-295. The sequence goes on along the minus strand of DATMLZ010000012.1, from coordinate 21,139 downwards.
CACGGCCGGGGCCGCTGCCGCCAGTAGCCTGGCCGGAGATCTCATGACCCTCCGAGCCGATCCGCTCAACATGCCGATCGGCCTGCAGCTCTATACGGTGGGGCCGGATATGCAGAAAGACTTTGACGGCACGCTCAAGAAGATCGCCGATATCGGCTACAAGGCGGTCGAAGGCGCGAGCCTTGCGAGCTTCCAGAACAAGTCGGCTGCCGATCTGGCGAAGTCATTTTCAGCGGTGGGTTTGAAATGCTCGAGTGCACATGTTGTGCAGACGACGATGTCCACAGACGAATTGGCCAAGCTCATCGAGTTCTGCCACGGCCTCGGCCTCGATTTCATGGTCTGCGCCACTGCACAGTTCGGACCACCGGCAGGCCCACCCGATCCGAACATGACGTCCGATCAAAGGCGCAGCGCAGCCGCTGCCCGGCTCGACAAACTGACAGCGGACGATTTCAAGAAGGTTGCAGACCAGTTCAACGCCATCGGAACCCAGGTCACCAAGGCGGGGATAAACTTTGCGTATCACAATCACGCGATGGAGTTTAAAGCGTTCGCCGACGGCTCAACGGGTTTCGATGTGCTCGTCCAAAGTTCGGATAAGAGCGTGGTGAACTACGAGCTCGATTGCGGCTGGTGCACCTATGCGGGCCAGGATCCGGTCGCGTTGCTCAAGAAATACGCAGAGCGCATCAAGATGCTCCACGTGAAGGATCAAAAGTCGGGCTATCCGCCGACCATTGGATTCGGAGGCGCGCCAACGACGGAAGTCGGCAAAGGCATCGTCGACTGGAAAGCCGTCTTCCAGGCGGCCAAGTCAGCGAAGATCAAGCACTACTTCGTCGAACAGGAGCCGCCCTTCAGCGAAATGCCGGCCATCGACGCCATCAAGGTGAGCTACGACTATCTGCACAGCCTAAAAGTGTGACGCAAAGCCCCCCACAAACACGCCCGGCGAATGCCGCCTGGTTACTGGGTGCGTTCGATAGATATCCCGCCATGATCGGCCGCCACCCGGTGGTTGCGGTCCTGGTTTTCCTCTCGTTGGCCGCGGTGTGTGCGGAGGCTTTCTGGTCGGGTGAACTGGTTCGTCGCGTCACGTATATGGTGGCAATGGGTTGCGGCATTGTGATCACGGACGTCTATACCAGGCGGAACACAGATCTACCGGCCGACGTGATTCCGGTCCGCCGGCCGGGCCTGGAACTGTCCTTCGCAGCCTTTTGCTACCTCGCCGCGGCAGCGCTCCTCGAGAACCACTTCGTGTGGCATTTCGGAGTGCCCGGCGTTGGCGTCGCGTTGAATTTCAGCCTGCTGTTTTTCGTTTCGAGCGTTCCGATTCTGCTCTTTGACGTTGCGGTGTTGAAATATCGCTTCGGTGACCTTGGTTTCCGCGTTCAGGGTTTGGGGCTTGCCGTGCCAATTCTTCTCTGCTTTGCGGCTCTGGCAACGCCCACGCACACATGGACGCAGGTTTCACAGTTGCTCGAAACCGACTTCGGCGGGTCGGTTGCCTCTTTTATTTCCGCTGGTTTATTCGCTGCGTTTTCCGAGGAGTTTCTTCGTTTCACCTGGCAGACGCGGTTGGCCGAGGCGCTCGGCAACAGCGCCGCCGCTTGGTTCATCGCGGCCGTGATGTGGAGCCTGTTGCACTATCCCATGTACGGCTCCCTGTACGGCTGTCTTGGAATTCTCCCTGAGGGCCTTTTGTGGGGTTACGTGATGTTTCGTACCAGGAGCCTGCTGCCCACCATGATCCTTCACGGCTTGAATTTCCTGTGGGCATTCAAGGCCATACGCTGAGGGAAATATTTAAGAGCCGCTCGAAGCGCCCTTCTCTTTAGGCTCGAGCGACTTGCGCGCCGCGTCGAGAATGCCGTTCAAAAATGCCGGCGCTTCTTCGGAGGAAAACTTCTTGGCGAGCTCAAGCGCCTCGTCGATCACAACTTTCACCGGCGCCGTCCCGAACCGGATCTCGTAGATCGCCAGCCGCAAGATATTTCGATCGACTGCTGCCAGCCGCTCAAGTTTCCAGTGCTCAGAGAGCTTCGCGACGAGCTGGTCTGCCGCATCGGCCTCGGCAACGGCACCCTCGAACAGCTGGTCGGCAAATTCGCGCGTCGATTGGGCGGCTTTGGCCGACTTCCAGAAACTCTGCCGGACGCGCGCTGGTTTTTTGTGCGTCATATCCCATTCGAAAAGCATTTGTAGGGCAAATTCTCGCGATTTCCGGCGAAGAGTCATCTACCGGGGCCGCTTGCGGCTGCCGCCGCCCGAAGAAGAAACAGGGGATTTTCCCGAGGAAGCCGCTTTGCCCGAAATCTTGCGCGAAAGGTGAGCCATTTCGACCGCCGCAACGCCCGCGTCGTAGCCTTTGTTGCCGCCCTTAAGTCCGGCTCGGTCGATGGCTTGTTCGAGCGTGTCGCACGTGAGGACGCAAAAAATCATCGGCACGCCCGTATCAAGTTGCGCCAGCTGAATTCCTCGGGAAGTTTCCGACGCGACGTAGTCGTAGTGCGAAGTCTCTCCGCGCAAAATGCAACCAATGCAAACGATCGAATCGAATTTACCGGTGCCGCCGAGCTTTTTCGCCGTCACGGGAATTTCGAATGAACCGGGGACGCGCACGATTTCAACCTGTTCGTCGGCCGCACCCGCGCGCCCCAGCGCGTCGAGCGCGCCAGCAAGCAGGCGGTCGGTGATGAACCGATTGAAGTCGCTCACGACAATTGCAAAACGCAGGCCGGCGGCGTTCCACTTGCCGCGTATCACTCCCGGCTTCAAACCTCGCTCGGTCATTCGCCTTCCCTATCGGCTTTCGTGTTTTTGCGAGTTTATCGCCGCGCGGTTGCGGCCGACCAACTCATGATCACACACAAACGCGCGCACTCCGCGCCCATTTGTCTTCATCTGTGGATTCCAGGCAGTTACGGCGTCGCCAACGCGACCAGCTGGCCGCCGCCAGCCTGACGCACCTCGTCGAGCCCGTGCTCGGCGCGATTGATCCATTCGGTTACGCGGTCTTCGGACTCGTCGCCCGGCCGCGAAGAAGCTTCTGCGACAATCGCAGTCATCGTCAAGTCTTTTCCGCCCCAGGAAGGAGTGACGCCAGCGGCAGCCTTCTGCAACTTGTCGGCGAGAATGCGCGCGTTTTCAAGCGAGGTGTCAGGCAGGATGAACGCCAGCGACCAGGCCGTGTACTTCACCGCAATGTCTGTCTGCCGGATCGTCGAAGAAAGAGTTCGCGCCAGTTGCTCCATGTAGCGGTCGACCGGCAGGTCGCCATGCTGCCGCAAGTATTCATTGCCGTGATCGAGATGCAAAATAACCAATGACAGAGGCGTATTCTGCGCCCGGGAGCGGTTTGATTCAACCAGCAGGCAGTCAACGTAGGCGCCGCGGCTGAGCAAACCGGTCTTTTCGTCCGCCACAGCCAGCGAGCGCACCAGCGAACGAAGCCGGGTGTGGTTAACCGAGAGCACCAGTTGATCGCCGACGGCCTGGAGGAAGAAGCTCTCGTTCGGCTTCCATTTTCTCGCGACGGTGTCGCCAACCAGCAGTGTGCCCGCGGCCGCTTGTGTCTCTTTATCCTGCAGGACAACTCCCAGCGCCGATTCGATTCCCAGTTCGCGCAGCACGGGCGCGCTCGCGCCGTTCAGCTCGACGCCGCCGAGTGAATCGGCTGGCGCGTTTGAAACCAGCACCATCACGGCCGGCACGTGCGCCACCGAAGCGTGTGGAAGTCCGGGCGCACAATATTCCGCCGTCAGATGCCCCCCGTCGAGCGAGCCCCCAACCGAAACCAGACAGCGTGCAACGCCGAGATGTTTTCCGACTTGCGCGGCGGTTGTTGCCAGCACTTCTCGAGGGGTTCCCTGCCTGTACATGAGGCGGTTGATTTCGGCGATCGCCGCCAAATCGCGATGCGTATCGGCGGGCGAAGGTGCAACGGCTGCCGCGGGAGGCGGAGCCGCTTCAGCAACAGGCGGAGGGGGAGCAGCCGCAACCGGAGGCGCTGCCGGTGGCGCAGCAGTCGCAGGCTTGGGAGGCGCGCTCTTTGGTCCGCCCGACCCCGCCGGCCACCAGTTCGCACGTTCATAAAGCGAGCGCAGACGTTCGTTCTTGTCTTCTTCTCCCGGGAAAAGCTGGGCGATACGCTCGAGCCGTTCGACGGCTTTTGATTGCAACGAATATTGCAAAAAGATTTCGACCTGCACGATCAGGTCTTCGAGGGCCTGCTGCGCCCGCATCTCTTCGGAAACCGGCGCGTTCGCTCCCCCGCTCGAACCGGCTCCGGAGAATCCCTCGGTCCGCGTCGAAACCGTTGCGGCCTTTGCGGCACGTGAAAGCACGCTCTGCAGGAATGCCGGATCGACCTTTCCTTCAAGCTGCGCGATCCGCTCCTGGTTGCGGTAGTCGTACGGATCGATATCAACGAGCCGGTCGAGCGCGTCGCAGGCTTCGCGCATTTTTCCGGCGATCAGGTAGAGGTCGAAAAGCTTCACCAACGCGTCGAAATATTTCGTCTCGCGGTTGAGTTCCTCGTAAAGGTGCGCCACGACTTCGGCAAGCCGCAGCGACGCGGGATAAGAGGCGGCCAGCCGGTCCACGTTCGCGCAAAGTTCGTTTTCCTTGCGCAAGCCCCGCATCCAGTCTTTTGTCTGCTCGACGAGCGAAATGGCCTTGTCTTCCTGCTTCTCCTTGAGATAAGCCGCGGCCGTCTCAAAAAGCTTGCCGAAGTTTTCCGGCTTCTGCCGGTAATACCCGACGAAGCATTCGCAGGCGCGATCGAGATGCCCGGTGCGCAGGAGGCCTTCGCCAAACAGCGCGAGAAACGCCGTGTCTTTCTCGCTCGGCGAGAAAGGATCGAGCAGCTGGACGGCGCCTTCGGCGTCGCCTTTGCGCAGGCGCGCCTCGGCCAGAAGCAGGGCTCCGGTGCGATCGGTCGGCGCGAGCTGGTGCGCGTGTTCGAAATATTCGATGGCTTGATCGAGAGTGCCTGAGGCCTGCGTCAGTTGGCCGGCGCGAACGAAACTGCGCGCGGCCAGATCCGAATGGCGCAACTTTTCCGCCAGCTCGCCGAGTGCGACGTGGCGCGACGGATTTTCCGGGTCAAGCAGCGCCATGCTTTCGTAGCAAGCGAGTGCTTCGATGTCGCGCTTCTGCTCCTGAAAGCCGGTCGCCGCGGCCGAATACTGCTCGATCGCTTCGCTCGGGCGGTTCTGCCTTTGCAGCAGCGACGCGTAGCGCATGAGCCGGTCAGGAGGCTGGGGGAACTGGCGGAGAAAACGCGCAAAGATCGCGGTGGCTTTTGCAGCGTCGCTGACCTCAAGCAACCGGTCAAATTGCAGCCCGTAGTAGGGAGCCGCTAGGCCCGGTTCGTTGAGGCGGGTGTAAATATCGGCCAGAGCTTGCGCAGCTTCCGAATGGTTGGGGACTTCCTCAAGAACGCCTTGGTATTCTGCGACGGCTTCGCGCAGCTTGTTCTTTTCGAGGCTACGACGTGCGCGTTCGAGGCGCTTTTGAGTATCCGGAGCCATTCGCTTTGGGGCCCCTCGAGCGCGAACTGCGGCAGGCAGTCGGCAGCCGCCCGGTCTGGGCCAAGCTACCCAGAGCCGGGAGCCGCAGAGTCCAATGGGCGCACGGGGCTAAAATTCAATATATACCGGAGCGACCGCCGCCCGCTGAACGAAATGAGACCGATGTTCCGACGCGTGCAATTCCCACAACGGAGTCGTTTGAGCGGCAAAACCGGCCCAAAAGGCGGTTTTAAGTGGCATTTTGCCACCGCCTGGCGGCCGCCGTCGTTCGGGCGAACCTCGGCCGGATCAGGCCTTGTTCGGATCGGAAACCCGCTCCCGCATGGTTCTTAGCGAGAGTCCGCTTCGCACCAGAGCCGCCATCCCCAGAAACAGCAGGGGCAGCGTAAGCGCAATAAAAGCGAAGATCGAAAACCCCGTCGCGGTGGTCTTTTCCACCTGAAAGACGCTCAAACCGAGCACACAAAAGAATTGGTAAGAGCCGACATTGGCGGGCGCATTCGGAAGAGAAATTCCGAGGTTGATCACCAGCACTACCACGACAGCGACCAGAAATGGCAATTGCAAGCTGTAAGATTTCATCATCGCCCACATCGCCAGAATCTGAAATCCCGGCACCCCCAACGAGAAAAGCACTGCCGGATAGAAACTTGGCGCCGTGCCCATCGCGTGCAACGCCGAAAGCGCGCCCATCAACTTGCCCTTGAGACCGCCGTCTTCTTCGCTGGGAGGTTCGTTGCTTCCAAGCTTGATTTCCAGGTACAGAATCAGCGCGACGATAATCGTCACCAGCACCAGGACGCCGATGCCCAAAATGTCGGCGACGCGCCGGAACCGTGCGCCGGCGACGCCCGCGGCCGGAAAGTCCACCAGCAGTGAAGCAACACCGAGCGACGCGGTCGCGATCACCAGGTCCACCAGCCGCTCGACGCCAATCGAACCGAGCGTCAGCCCGAGCTTGATGTCCTCGGAACCCGACAGGATGTAGCCCCGCAGAAACTCACCCGGCCGCAGGGGTAAAACAAGGTTGGCGAAAAGACCCGAGAACACGGCACGAATCGCTTTGGTTATGCGAACCTTGCCGAACGGGCTGAGCAAGAGCTTCCAACGCAGCGACTGAAAAACGTAACTCATCACATCGCAGGACATGCCGACCAGGACCCATTTCCAATTCGCGTTGGCCATGTCGCGCAATGCGCGCACGACGTGAAAGTCGCGAAGAACCCAAACAAGGAAAATAATCGACAGGCCGTAGCCGAGCAGGCGCGGAACGGTGGACCGGTGCGGCCGATCTGGCTCGAACAAGGTCATGAACGTGAGGTTTCCGCCGGCGCCGATTTTGGCGCACTTGCGGTGTTGGAGCTAGTTATAGGGTGCATGGGGCCGAAATGCACCCCGCAAGCCTACGATAACAACCCCCGGCAGGCAATCCGAGACTCGCCGAACCCAACAGGCGTATAATCAAATGGCGATGAAGGTATTCCCGTCGAGCATTCCGAAGATTGTCGCGCAGTCCCGATGAAGGGCCCCCGACCTGTAGAACGCCGAGAGCGCGTGTTGCTTGTCGGCATAAGCCTGAAAAAGTCCTCCAAAGGGCGCACGGTTGACGCTGCGTTGCTCGGGCGTGAAGGTCTGGCAGAGCTCGAAGAACTCGCCATCAGCGCGGGAGCCCAGATTGCCGCGACCATGCTGCAGGTGCGTGATGCGATCGATCCGGCGACGCTTGTCGGGCGCGGAAAACTGGAAGAGATTCGCGACGAAGCGCGCCTTCACAAGGCGCCCCTGGTTATCGTCGACCAAAACCTCTCACCGGTGCAGTTGCGCAACATGGAAAAGGTGACCGACTGTCGCGTCATCGACCGCACGCAGCTTATTCTGGATATTTTTGCGGCGCACGCGCGGACGCGCGAGGGCCAGTTGCAAGTGGAACTCGCGCAATTGAATTATTTGCTGCCGCGGCTTACCGGACGCGGCGAAGAACTCTCGCGGCTCGGCGGCGGAATCGGAACGCGCGGTCCTGGCGAACAGAAATTGGAAACCGATCGGAGACGGATTCGCGACCGTGTGCGCAAAATCAAGGACGCGATTGAAGTCGTACGCCGCCAGCGAGCCACGCGGCGACGCTCGCGACAGGCCGTGCCCCTCGCGACGGTGGCCCTGGTCGGTTACACGAACGCGGGAAAATCCACTCTCTTCAACGCGCTCACTTCGGCGGGCGTGCTCACGTCTTCGGCGATGTTTGCAACGCTCGATCCGACGATTCGAGGGGTGCGCCTCCCCTCGCGGCGGCGCGTGCTGCTTTCAGACACCGTAGGATTTCTTCGCGACCTGCCGCCGGATTTGATCGCGGCGTTTCGCGCCACGCTCGAGGAAGTTCAGGAAGCCGCTCTGATTCTTCAAGTGACCGACATTTCTGACTCGCGCCATACCGAGCACGACGCGGAAGTTCTGAAAGTGCTCAAAGATCTCGGCGTCGAGGATCGTCCACGCCTTCATGTGCTCAACAAGTCCGACCGACTATCCGAGGCGGAACAAAAAATCTTTGAAAATCCGAACGGCAACGGCCATCCGCGCGTCCTTGTTTCAGCCGCGACCGGGGCTGGTTTGCCGGACCTGCTGAAAATGATCGATTCCGAGATGCCGGTCGACCCGGTGGTGCGCTCCCGGCTGCGCATTCCTGTTTCCGACGGACGCCACCTGTCGCTGGTTCACGGGTTCGGGCGAGTGCTGCATTCTGAGCTTTCCGGTGAACACATGTTGCTTGACGCTGAGGTGCCCCAGTCGCTTCTGGCCCGCCGCCTTGAGCCATTCGTGGTCTAATCGCGCCCAGGTCAGCTGTGGAAATCGCTGTGGATAATGGGACTAAGTCGTTTGGCGCCTGTCGCAATCCGGGATTCGATTCCGGGTGAACTTCCCTCTGACCAACCGCGTAAGTTATTGATCTAATGAGACTTATTGTAGTCTTACTTCTCCGGCAACTTCCAGTCGACAGCTATCCCGAAGCGGAACACGGCTACAGAGATTTGCACAATTTTGAGGCAGCCTCGTGAGCGCAGCGCATGGCGTCACAATCCATTCACAATTCCTTGCGATTTCCTCGCAAGTCGTCCGACTGCGGCGTTGACTCCATAAATGCGCCGGACTATATTCGACTAGCCGATCGCCGTCGGACGACGCGTCGCAAACGCTCTCGCTGAGTCGAATTTATGACCCTGCCGAATCTTCCAAACAGCCTAACGATTCTGCGGATCTTCCTGGTCCCGGTGATGGCGGTTGTGCTGCTTACCAAGCAGCCCAACTGGCCGATCCACTTTGAGGTCTGGGGCGTGCTCATTTTGCTGTTGGCGGCGGCGACCGACCTGATGGACGGTTATTTCGCGCGGAAACGCCGCGAAGTGACAACTCTGGGGATCCTGCTCGACCCGATCGCAGACAAACTGCTGATTCTCGCGACGTTCGTGCCACTGGTGCAGATGGGGCTGATGCGGGCGTGGATGGCCGTCTTGATTCTCGGCCGCGAATTCATCGTGCAGGGGCTACGCGAGATCGCGTCGGTCGAAGGACTGGTGATACCGGCGGGCGTCCTTGGCAAGACAAAAATGTTTCTGCAAGTGATCGCCGGTTGCGCCGTGATTCTGACGGCCAATCACCCGGCGCTGCGGCCCCTGGGCACGGCGCTGCTTTGGCTCGTGGTGGTGATGGCGGTGGGTTCGGCGGTTCACTACTTTATGAACTTCTGGGGTCAGATCCGCTTCCGCGTGGAAGAACGCCGCCGCAAGACGATTTTCGTCGAACGCAAAGAAAAAAATCTGGATGGCCTCACTCGCTGATAGCGAGAAAAAAGCTCTTCTCGAAGTCGCGCGCTGCGCGCTCGTTGCAACTGTCCGGCACCACCAACGGAACGGCGATTTGCCCCGCGAAGGCGCGCTGTCCTGCCCGGGCGGCGCGTTCGTGACGCTTTTTCTGTCGAACCGTCTGCGCGGATGCATCGGCCGGCTTCCTTCAAAGACCCCACTGGTCGACGTAGTGGCGCGCTGCGCAGAAGCGGTGTCTTCCGAAGATCCGCGCTTCGCTCGCGTGGTGCCCGAGGAACTTGAGGGCATCGAGATCGAGCTTTCGGTCCTGTCACCGCTGAGCGATGTCCGGCCAGACCAGATCGAGCCCGGCAAACACGGCCTGCTCGTAAGCAATGGCGCGCGATGCGGCGTATTACTGCCGCAGGTGGCAACGCAGTTTCACTGGAACGGAATTCGATTTCTGGAAGCGACGTGCGAAAAGGCAGGTCTTGCAAAGGATGCGTGGAAGGCCCGCCAAACGCGGGTGCAGGCCTTCACGGCAGAGGTCTTTAGCGAAGCTGAATTCCGACCTGACCCGGGATCCGGCTACTCAAGCTCGACGTAATCGCCCGAATAGATCTCCCGCGTGGCGAAGGTGATGAGCACGGTCGATGCATTCGGACCGGTTCGCAGCACGATTCCTTCACCAATCACTTCGCGCGGCGTGTTGCTCCAGTCGTATTTTGCCGGAGCCGACCCGAATCCGTAAGAGGGCGTACCGCCGTATTGCAGGTCGAACGCGTAGCGCGGCGTCTGGAAAGCGGTCTCGTGCTCGGTGCCGGTATAGCGGAAGATCCGGAAGTATTCTCCCACGTGAATGCCCTGCGCGTTGCCAAGGTTCACGTAGACAACATCGTTGTCGCCGAGCTGGTTGCGATGGTTCTTGCCTACCATGACCATCGCGAGCGCCTTACCGTCGGGCGGCGCGAACCGATCAAACTGGCCGAGGGGCTTGAGCGGAAGCGTGGGCTGTTCAGTGAACGGAAGCGCGATGTCGCCGCGCTGAATCATGTCGCACATGTACTCGATGACAGCGACCGACGTCTTGGGTTGGAGTTCGACAACCTTCACGCGGCCTTCATCGGCCCATTCGGTTCCCATACGCTTCAGAATATCGAATTGCCATTTGGTCCACTGCTCGCGCAGGGAATCGACGACCGGGCGGACGACGGAGAATTCGTCGCCGGCCTTGACGCCGTCGTCGGCGCCCTTGTTGATGTAGATCATCTGTCCGACCGTGTAGGTCACGTGGACATTGGACTCTTCGCCCGTAATGACGAAGGTTTGGCGCGGTACGTCGTCCGTGGTGATTATGCCCGAGCAATAGACCTCGTTCCTAAACAGAGAGCTTTGGGCTTGGGCCTTCGCCGAGAAGCTGCAAAGGCTGAGGATCAGACCAGCAAGGACAATTTTGCCACGCATAGTACTCGCTCCTATGGAGTCTTGACGCCTGGGATTAGGCGCCCCATGACCCGACCGTAGCATCCGCCCTTTGGCGTATCAAGACAAAGGTCGGGCAGGCTTTACATATTGTGTACCTGCATGATAGAAGCATTGGCACCCTCTCTTACCGGGCAGGGTCCGGCGCCGGAGCTCCCGCAACTAGCTCTAAATAAACATGATAGGTAAGGATAAAATTTGTGCCGTGGTCGCCGCGGCAGACGCCTCAACCATGTGGCGGCAACTCTCGCTTGCCGTTCGAATGACCAGTACTATTGAACTCCGGTTGGATTGGCTTGCCGATGACCGCGAGATCAGCCGGTTCCTGGCTCGCCTCGCCGCCCGCCGGCCGAAGGCTACTCTGCTGGCCACCTGCCGCAGGAGAAGCGCCGGGGGGCGGTACCGGGGTTCGATCGCCAAACAGCTCATTCACCTGGCTGACGCAATCCGCGCAGGGTGCGCCTGGTACGACCTTGAAGTCGAAACGACATCCCTCTGCCCGCCCGCACTGGTCGAAGTGCTTTTAGGACAGGGGAAGCAACTGATTTCCGCGCACTTCTTCAAGGCCATGCCGCGAAGATTGCCGAAAGTCGAGGCGGCGCTCGGAAAGAACAAGTCAGACTGTATGAAGATCGCCGCGCGATGCGAATCGCTCGCCGAGTGTCGACGCCTGGCTGATTTTGCACGCGGAAAGCGGAATCTGATCGTCATCCCCATGGGGGAGGTGGCTCTTCCCACTCGAATTCTCTTGTTGCGAGAGCCGAATGGCTTCGCTTACGCGCCGGTTGAGAACCCGACGGCCTCCGGTCAAGTGAGCCTCGAGGACATCAATTCGATCTATCGCGCCGGAAAGATCAGTCGGAAGACGAGCGTATATGGTGTAATCGGCAACCCGATTGGACACACTCTCTCGCCGCACCTGCAAAACGCGGGTTTCGCTGCGCGTCGAATGAACGCCATCTACCTCCCCTTTCTGGCGGAAAGCCTGCCCGATTTCGTTTCGTCGATTGCGCCGCTCAAGATCAAAGGATTCAGCGTAACGATTCCGCACAAGGAACGGATTCTCACGTATCTGGCCGATTGCGACCCGCTCGCCCGGGCCATCGGGGCGGTGAACACCGTGGTCGTTCGCACGGGCGGCAAACTCTACGGCTACAACACCGACTACGTCGGTGTGCTGCAAGCGCTCGAAAAACGCATGAAGCTGGCAGGCGCGCGCGTGTTGATTGTAGGAGCGGGCGGAGCCGCGCGCGCCGTGGCTTTCGCACTGACCGAGGCGGGTGCTGCGGTCTGCATTTGCGCCCGACGGCAAAAAAAGGCGCAATCGATCGCCGAAGCCGTGAAGGGCACGCTGGTCGATTGGAACCGGCTGAAAAGCGAGTTCTTCGATGCGATCGTCAACGCGACGCCGGTGGGCATGCATCCTTTCACAAACGAATCGCCGCTCGAAGCCCGAGATTTGAATTGCCGGCTGGTATTTGACACCATTTATCGTCCGCAAAAGACCAAGCTCCTGCAACTTGCCGAGCGCAAAGGCATCGAAACCGTATCGGGCGTTGAAATGTTCGTGGCGCAGGGCGTGGCGCAGTGGGAAATCTGGACCGGAGAGCGCGCCCCGGTTGAAGCGATGCGCCGCGCCGTGCTGGCCGCGCTCAAGCGAGAAGAGAAACTTCAGGAAAAACGATGATTGGCCCCGACTTCAAGATGTTTGAAAAGCTGGCGCGCGAGGGAAACCTCGTGCCGGTCTACGACACTTACACGGCTGACCTGCTCACGCCGGTTGGCGCATATTTGCGCATCGCGTCCGAAGCAAAATATGCGTTTCTGCTCGAGAGCGTCGAGGGCGGAGAAAACATTGCGCGTTATACGTTTGTCGGCGCGAATCCTGCTGAAGTTTTTCGTGCCCGCGGACGCGCCTGCACGCTCGAAACGGGCGGGAAGAACGTCCATTTTGACGAAGATCCCGTCGAGCAATTGCGGCGGCTCACCGCGCGTTATCGCGCTGTCCGTGTTCCGGGTTTACCACCGCTGACGGCGGGCGCCATCGGCTATTTCGCCTATGACGCGGTGCGCCTGGTCGAAAATATTCCCGCGACCGGTCGCGACGACCTCGGCCTCGATGACTGCGTCATGATGTTTTATCTGGGCCTGGTAGCGTTCGACCACGTGCGGCACCGCGTGTGGATCCTTCGCAATGTGTTCACCGACGGGCCCGGCAGCTTGCGCGCGAAATACGACGCGGCGGTCGAGGAAATCCGCCGCACTCGCAGGACTCTCGAAGCGCAGCTGCCGAAGACCAAAACATCAAGGCGTGCTGGCCCGCTCGAGATCGAATCGAACATGACCAAGGCGCAGTTCTCCCGTGCCGTTGCCAAAGCGAAAGAATACATTCGCGCGGGCGATGCCTTTCAGATCGTGGTGAGCCAGAGATTCTCGGCGAAAACCAGCGCCGATCCTTTTGAGATCTATCGCGCGCTCCGCGTGATTAATCCGTCGCCCTACCTCTATTTCCTCAAAATCGACGATGTCTCGGTGGCCGGCAGCTCGCCCGAGATGCTGGTGAAAGTGCAGGGGCGCGACGCCTTCTACAAGCCTCTGGCGGGTACTCGTCCGCGCGGTCGCGACGAAAAGGAAGATGCCCAACTCGAGTCAGACCTGCTCGCCGATCCGAAAGAGCGCGCCGAACACGTCATGCTGGTCGACCTGGGACGCAACGACCTTGGGCGCGTCTGCGAATACGGTACGGTGAAAGTCGAGCGGCTGATGTTTGTCGAGCGCTTTTCGCACGTGATGCACATCGTTTCGAGCTTGCGCGGAAGGTTGCGCGAAGGCGTCGACTGCTTCGATGCACTGATGGCCTGCTTCCCTGCCGGAACGCTTTCGGGCGCACCGAAGGTTCGTGCGATGGAAATCATTGACGAGCTCGAGCCGACTCGCCGCGGCATTTATGCCGGCGCCATTCTCTATCTGGATTTTTCGGGCAATCTGGATTCGTGCATCGGACTGCGCACGCTGGTGGCAAAGGACGGCCGCGCCTATGTGCAGGCCGGAGCCGGAATCGTGGCCGACTCGGTGCCGGCGACCGAATACCAGGAGAGTGTGAACAAAGCGCGCGCCGTGATCAAGGCACTCGAGACGGCGCACAACGGCACTCGCGGAGAATAGTGCGACGCGCTATTCTGGTAAATGAAAAACGATGATCTTGCTGCTCGATAACTACGATTCGTTTACCTACAACCTGGCGCAGTATCTGGGCCAGATGGGGCAAACGCTTGAAGTGCGCCGCAACGACAAGATCACGCTCGACGAGATCGAAATCCTCGAGCCCGAGCGCATCGTCATCTCGCCCGGGCCGTGCACGCCCACCGAAGCCGGCATAAGCGTGCCGCTGATCGAAAGGTTCGCAGGAAAGATCCCGATTCTCGGCGTTTGTCTCGGCCATCAGGCGATCGGGCAGGCATTTGGCGGAAAGGTGATTCGTGCGCCGAAGGTCATGCACGGCAAGACCAGCGAAATTCATCATGACGGCAAAGGCGTGTTCAGGAAGCTGCCGCAGGATTTTCCAGCAACGCGCTATCACTCGTTGATCGTGGAGCGCAAGACGCTGCCTCGATCCCTGGAAATTTCCGCGGAAACTTCCGACGGCATCATCATGGGCCTTCGCCACCGCAAAGCGAAAGTTGAAGGCGTGCAGTTCCACCCCGAATCGGTCCTCACGAACGCAGGCTTCCGCCTGCTCGAAAACTTCCTGTCGATTTAATGCAAAATTAGAAAGCGGCTTGGCCGTGTGCTGACTGCGAAAACGCCACGAGCGCCTCGAGGCGTTCGCGTGCGGCGCCCGTGTCGATCGACTTTGCGGCTAACTGCACCCCATCGAGAAAGTCCGATGCGCGACCGGAGGCAACAAGCGCCGCCGCAGCGTTGGCGAGAACAATCTCGCGGTGCGGTCCGTGCGCCCGATAAAGCAGTGAACGGCCGAGAATTTTGTGGATGATTTCGGCATTGGCCTTTGCGTCTCCGCCTTGAATCTGCTCAAGCGGCGCACGGTGGAGACCGAAGTCTTCCGGCGTCACAACGTAGCTGCGAACGATGCCGTCGCGCAATTCGGCCACGGTCGTTTCGCCGGAGATCGAAATTTCGTCAAGGCCGTCGGCGCCGTGAACCACGAATGCGCGTTCGACGCCCAGTTCGCCAAGCGCGCGAGCCATCATCTCGGTGAGGTCGGCGCTGTAAACGCCCACGATCTGCGCTGTCGCACCGGCAGGATTGGTAAGCGGCCCGAGCAAATTGAAAACCGTGCGGATTTTCAGTTCGCGACGCGCCGCCATCGCGTGGCGCGTGGCGGAATGAACGGCGGGCGCAAAAAGAAATCCCACGCCAACCTGTTCGATGGCCTGCGCGACGCGCTCGGGCGCGATGTCGATGTGCACGCCGAGCTGTTCGAGCACGTCTGCCGAACCGCAACGCGAACTGATCGAGCGATTGCCGTGCTTGGCGACGTGCACACCGGCACCGGCCACAACGAAGGCGGACGCCGTCGAAATATTGAAAGTACCGCGCGCGTCGCCGCCCGTGCCGCAGGTATCGACCAGGGATTGCTGCGCGGGCCAGTGGCCATGAGGAAAGATCGGCGTCGCGTGGCGGCGCATGGCGGAAGCAAACCCGACCAGCTCCTCGACCGTCTCCCCCTTATTGTGCAGCGCCGTAAGCAGAGCCGCGATCTGCGGCGTGTCGGCGCCCCCGGAAAGAATCTGTTCCATCGCGCGTTCGGCCTCCTTGCGCGAAAGATCTTCTCCAGCGGCGGCTTTTCCAATCGCTTCCTGGATCATGGGGACGTTTTTTTGATGACGCGGCGGCGCTTGCTCGCACAGGCTTTTGCCATTAAACTTCTTCGTTTGCGCGCAGCAAAATTCTAGCACTATTGGACATGCGATGAAGATTCATGAGTATCAAGCCAAGGCGCTGCTCTCAAAGTTTGGCGTTCCTGTGCCGCGCGGGCACGTGGCTTTCGACAAGGACAAAGCCCGCGTCGCCGCGCAACAACTTGGGACAAAAGTCGTGGTCGTGAAAGCGCAGATTCATGCCGGGGGACGCGGAAAGGCCGGTGGCGTCAAGCTTGCGAAATCTCCCGAGGAGGCCGCATCCCTTGCCGAGCACATGCTGGGCATGAAACTGGTCACGCCGCAGACGGGCGAAGAAGGCCGCATCGTCCGCCGGCTTTTGATCGAGGAAGGGCTCGACATCAAGCGCGAACTCTATCTAAGCGTGATGGTCGACCGGTCGGTGGGTGCTCCAATTTTTATGGCGAGCGCCGCGGGCGGTATGGAGATCGAAGAAGTCGCCAAGGAAAATCCCGACGCAATCATTCGCCAAAAGATCGATCCTGCGACAGGATTCCAGGCGTATCACGCGCGGAAGCTCGCTTTTGGACTGGGCTTGCCCGCCGAGATGATGCCGGTGGCGCTTGCGTTTTTCCAGTCGGTTTATCGCGCGTTCCTTGAAACCGATGCCTCACTGCTCGAAATAAATCCGCTGATCGTCACCGGAGACGGCAAGCTCGTCGCGCTTGATGCGAAAGTGCAGCTTGACGACAACGCGCTCTACCGCCATCCCGATTACAAGGATCTGCGCGATCTCGAAGAAGAGACGCCGCTCGAAGTCGAGGCTTCGAAATTCAAGCTCAATTACATCAAACTCGACGGCACGATCGCCTGCATGGTGAACGGCGCCGGACTTGCCATGGCCACGATGGATATCATCAAGCTGAGTGGCGGGAACCCCGCCAACTTTCTTGATGTGGGCGGTGGCGCGTCCGAAGAGCAGGTGAAGAACGCATTTCGCATCTTGCTGAGCGATCCGAACGTGAAAGCCGTCTTCGTGAATATTTTCGGCGGCATTTTGCGCTGCGATGTGCTCGCGAGCGGCGTGGTGAACGCAGCAAAGGAATTGAAATTCAAAGTGCCGGTGGTGGTCAGAATGGAAGGCACAAACGTCGACCAGGGCCAGGCGATCCTGAAAAATTCAGGACTGAACTTCACCGTCGCCGAAGGGATGAAAGATGGAGCGCAAAAAGTCGTGGCGCTGGCCGGGGGTGCGCGATGAGCGTTCTGATCGATAAGAGCACTCGCGTCATCGTGCAAGGCTTCACCGGCCGCGAAGGAAGTTTCCATGCCCAGCAGATGATCGACTACGGCACGAAAGTGGTCGGCGGCGTCACGCCGGGCAAAGGCGGCACCGAGCATCTGGGCGCCCCGGTTTTCAATACGGTGGCCGAAGCAGTCGGTGAAACAGGAGCAAATGCATCGGTGATCTTTGTTCCGCCTCCTTACGCGGCAGACGCGATTCTTGAGGGTGTTGACGCTGGACTTCCGCTGGTGATCTGCATCACGGAAGGAATTCCGACGCTCGATATGGTGCGCGTGGCAGCGGCGATGCGCGGCTCCCAGACGCGGCTGGTCGGCCCGAACTGCCCGGGCGTGATCTCGCCCGGTAAGTGCAAGATCGGAATCATGCCGGGGATAATTCACAAGCAGGGCAACGTCGGCGTCGTGAGCCGCAGCGGAACGCTTACCTACGAAGCCGTCGATCAGCTCACGCGGCTCGGTATCGGGCAGTCGACCTGCATCGGGATTGGCGGCGATCCGATTATCGGCACCACTTTTCTCGATGCGATTCGCATGTTCAATGAGGACCCGGAAACGCGCGCAATCGTCATGATCGGCGAAATCGGCGGCAATGCGGAGGAGACTGCTGCCGAGTACATCAAGCGAAACGTGAAGAAGCCGGTCGTCGGATTCATTTGCGGACAGACGGCGCCTCCCGGGCGCCGCATGGGCCACGCGGGCGCCATCATCAGCGGCGGACAGGGCACTGCGGCGGAAAAATACAAAGCCATGCGCGCTGCGGGCATTCACACTGTCCAAAGCCCCGCCGATATCGGCAGCACGCTTGCCAAGGCGATTGGAAAGAAAACCAGCGGCGCAAAAACAAAGACAACGCCGAAAGCAAAACCAAAAAAGAAGAGCAAGAAAAGGTAATTTAGCTCGGGCCGCCTGGCCCGAAGACCTTTTGAGAGGAAGGCTTTCTTGGCCATCGAACGTACGTTTGCAATCATCAAGCCGGACGCAGTCGAGCGCGGACTCGCCGCGGACATTCTTGCACGCATTCATGCCGCGAAGTTTCAGATCGTTGCGATCAAATCCGTGCGGCTCACCAAAACCGAAGCCGAAGGGTTTTATGCGGTGCATCGCGCGCGCCCGTTCTTTGGCGAGCTCACCGACTTCATGAGCTCCGGCAAGGCCTTCCTCATGGTGCTCGAAGCGGATGGCGCGATAGCCAAATGGCGCGAGACGATGGGCGCCACTGATCCTGCGAAAGCTGCGCCGGGCACCATCCGCCGCGAACTCGGGACGAGCATTCAATTCAACTGCACGCACGGTTCGGACGCGCCGGAAACGGCCGCGTTTGAAATCGGCTACTTCTTTTCCGGCTTGGAGCTGATCTAGCGCGCCATGCCGACGCTGATCGCCGCTCCGACCCGCATCGAAGCTGCGGGCAACAAGCCGAAAATCATTCAGGAATTCGTCGGCCGCGTGAATTCGAAAACCGAACCCGTGAGCGTGGCGCACATGACGAGCCCGGCAGGCTGGATTGAGCCGGGCCAAACGCCGGAATTCGACGAATACACGATCGTGCTCAAAGGAATGCTGCGCGTGACGCACCAGTCAGGAGAGATCGACGTGCGCGCCGGACAAGCCGTCATCGCCCGTGCGGGCGAATGGATAAAATACTCGACGCCCGACGGCGCCGAGTATATCGCCGTCTGCCTGCCGGCATTTTCGCCGGGCACCGTTCATCGCGATGCCCAGTAGCCGCCGCGAACGGATCTGTTTCCGACCCCCGCGGCTTCCCTCTTTCTGCGCGCGGAAGTAACATCGATGGAGATGAATCCCGCAAATCCATGGGGTGATCTCGGCAAGGTCCTGGTGTTTGGAGGCATCGCCATCGCGGCGGTCGGAATGCTGCTGCTTGTTGGCGGACGGCTTCCCTTCCGGCTTGGACGCTTGCCCGGCGATATTTCCTATCAGGGTCGCCACGGCAGCTTCTACTTTCCCGTGGTCACATGCATCGTGCTGAGCGTCGCGTTCACGCTGATCATGTGGATCATCAACTATTTCAGGCGCTGATCGATGAGCCAGGCCTCCCTTTTCGACGTTCAACCGACGCGGCAAATCTGGAAAGTCAGTGAAGTCACCGGCGCCATCGCCACGATTCTGGAAAGCGCCTTTCGCGACGTGTGGATCGAGGGTGAGGTCTCGAATTTCCGGCCGGCGCAATCGGGGCATCTCTATTTCACGCTGAAGGACGCTCGCTCGCAGATTCGCTGCGTGTGCTTTCGCGACCATGCGCGCACGCTGAAGTTCCGTCCCGAGGATGGATTGCAAGTCACCGTGCGAGGATCGATCGGCGTCTACGAGCCGCGCGGCGAATACCAGGTTTACGTAAGCCACATCGAGCCGGTCGGCGCGGGCGCGCTGCAACTGGCGTTCGAGCAGCTGAAGAAGAAGTTGCAAGAAGAAGGGCTGTTTGACCAATCGCGCAAGAAACCGCTGCCGGTGCTGCCGTGCTGCATTGGCGTAGTGACTTCGCCGACCGGCGCGGCGATTCGAGATATCTTGCGTGTGCTCGGGCGGAGATTTGCGAACGCGCGCGTACAGATTTTTCCGGTAAAAGTGCAGGGCGACGGCGCGGCCGCCGAGATCTCGGCAGCCATCAAGTATTTCAACCGCGCAAAAATCGCCGAAGTACTGATCGTCGCCCGCGGCGGCGGGTCGATCGAAGATCTTTGGGCGTTTAACGAAGAGGCCGTAGCACGAGCGATTGCCGGCTCGGAAATTCCGGTAATTACCGGCGTCGGGCACGAGACCGATTTCACGATCGCCGATTTTGCGGCAGACCTGCGCGCGCCCACTCCCTCTGCCGCGGCCGAGATTGTCGTGCGTTCTCGTCAGGAATTCGACCGGCATATCGCCGAAGCGCAGCGGCGTCTTATCCATCGCGTGCGCTATCTGCTTTCCGAATGGAAGCATCGCGCGCGCGATCTTGAGACGCATCGCGGCTTCCGGCAACTGGAGATTCTGGTGCGGCGGCGCCGGCAGCAGGTGGACGAAATGTCGGGCGCACTCGCGAAACTCCTCGAGCGACGGCTGGCTGCGTCCCAGCAGCGATTTGCGAAGGCCGGAGCACGGGTGCTCGCCTTCGATTTGCGCGGGCGGGCGGTGGTGTTGCGTCGCCGCGTCGAGCAACGCGAGGGAGAACTGGCGGCTGCCTTGGACCGCGTTGCAGCACGGAACCGGCGGCGTTTTGCGGGTGCTCAAGTGCGATTTGCACAGTTTGATTTGCGAGCGCGCGTCGCCCGGTTGCGCAATCAGATCGAGCAACGTTCGAACGAGCTGCTTGTGCGCATCGATCGCGTGCTGGTTGCGAAAAGAAGGCGCGCCGAGGCGGCCGATCTCCGGCTAAACGAGCGGAGCCCGCTGCAAATTCTCGAGCGCGGATACGCGATTGCTTATGACGCGAGCGGAAAAGTGTTGCGATCCGCGGATCAGGTCGCGACCGGCGACGACGTTTCGGTGCGGCTCGCGAAAGGCACGATCGACACGACTGTCCGGCACAAGCGTTGAGACGTACAAAGCCTGTCGTCTCCCGGAATCATTTGGCTTGTTCGAGTAGCTCGATCAGCGCGGGAACGATTTCGAATAGATCGCCGACAATACCGTAGTCCGCGATTTCAAAGATAGGCGCATTCTGGTCTTTGTTGATCGCGGCGACCGTGCGCGAACCCTTCATGCCAACCACGTGTTGGATCGCGCCGCTGATTCCGAGCGCAAGATAAAGCTTCGGCGCAACCGTTTGTCCCGAGCTACCTACCTGACGGTCCATCGGCAGCCAGCCTTCGTCACAAACAGGACGCGAACCTGCCACTTCTCCGCCCAGCAATTTTGCCAGCTTTTCCGCCATCGGAAGATTTTCGGGCCCTTTGATTCCGCGTCCGACCGAAACCAGTACGGGCGCCTGTGTAAGATCGACGGCTTGCTTTGCCTCACGAAAAAGCTCGAGCGGCTTGGTGCGAATCTGTTCGGGCTTGAGCTCCACGGCTTGCGATTTCACCGGACCCTTGCCACTGGCGTTCTTTGCTGCGAGATCCGCGCGAAACGCTCCGGCCTGGAATGATGCAATCCACGGACCATCGCCCTGAAACGAAACGTCCGCAGCGGTACGTCCCTGAAACATCTGGCGAACAAAGATCAGTTTGCCGCCCTC
>DATMLZ010000011.1:0-13277 GCA_035569955.1 Candidatus Acidiferrum sp. | reverse complement strand
TTCCACGCCCGGCCGGGTCCAGGTCTTGATTGCAACCAGATTGCCCATCGAGCCAGTCGGCACGAAAAGCGCCGCTTCCCGCTCGAAAATCTCGGCAGCGCGGGCCTGCAATCGATTTATGGTTGGATCTTCGCCGTATACATCGTCGCCCACCTCGGCCTCCGCCATCGCGCGCCGCATCGCGGGCGAGGGCCGTGTCACCGTATCACTGCGCAGATCAACCACGTCTGGGAAATTGTTTACGCTCATCGTTCTTTGCCTCGTCTAGGACCTTGCGATTGGGGCATTGGGATCCGGTTTCACCGGTGGCAAGCGGTTCTACGCCTTTTTTCGCCCGATGCAGCAGCACGCTTCCGAAATTCCAAGAATGCACCTGCACGTCGATAAATCCGCACCGCTCCAGCAATGCGCTCAACTCGCGAGCCGACGGAAACTTCGCCACCGATCCCGGCAGGTACGCATAAGCCTGCTTGTCGCCCGAAATCGCCCCGCCGATGCGCGGCAGCACTTGTTTGAAATAGAATCGAAACACGCGAGCGACCCATCCATGCTCCGGTTCGGAAAATTCCAGAATGCCGATTTCCCCGCCGGGTTTAAGCAGCCGCGCAAACTCGCGCAGTCCGTGTTCGTAGTTCGAAAGGTTTCGAAAGCCAAAGGCGGACGTCACCAAATCGACGCTTTCATCGTTAAACGGCAGTGCCAGTGCGTCCGCTCCAGCGAAAGACACCTGGTATCCCCCCGCAATCGCCTTCGCCCGTGCGCGCACCAGCATCCCTTCGACGAAGTCGCTACCGATCACTTGCGCGGCCCGATTCTTGCGACCGCCGAGCAATCGTGCGCGCCTTCGCGCAAGCGCAAACGCCAAATCGCCTGTTCCGCAGCAAAGGTCGAGCGCGAGCGCGTCCGCCCTCACCAGCGTTTCTGAAAAAAGTTTGGCTGTACGGTGGCGCCAGACGCGGTCCATCGAAAACGAAAGCAGATGATTCAGGAAATCGTAGCGCGGAGCGATCCGCGCAAACATCTCGCGAACGCGCAGCCCGGCTTCGCGTTCGTCGCGCGCGCCCTCGGGACGCGTGCCCGGCAAGACCTCGCGCTGCATGGTAGGAAGCATCTCGTCAGCAATTCCAACGGGATCGATCTGGCAAGAAAAACTCGCCATCGAATTCGGGCACGAGCGGATGCTCGAAACCCTTGATGGCTAGCTTGCTCACGTTGCCTTTGCGACGATTCCCGGCAATTCGGCAAACACGCTCGAAACGACCTGCCACGGAACCTCGCAATTCCACTCGGTCTTGCCGATCCGCGTCGGCAGCACCCACAAGACCTTGCCGCCCTGCGATTTCTTGTCCCCGAGCAGGATCGGCCGCAGCTTGGCAAGACTGATTCCTTTCAGCGGCGGCAACGGGCCAATCGCGGCCACGACGCGAATTATCCGCGTCGCTTCGGATTCTTCGAGAAGTCCGATGGCCATCGCCATCATCGTCGCGGCGATCATTCCCCAGCCGACCGCCTCGCCGTGCTTGAACCGGCTGTAGTTCGTCGCCGTCTCGAGCGCGTGGCCCAAGGTGTGACCGAAATTCAGAATCTTGCGTAAACCCGATTCGTGCTCGTCCTTTTCGACAACATACGCCTTGATCCGAATCGAACGGAGAATCAGCCAACCCATCGCCGAATGATCGCGCCGCAAGATCGCCGGAAGCTTTTTTTCGAAAAAGTCAAAGAGTTCCCCGTCCGCAATCACGCCGTATTTCACGACTTCGTAGAGTCCCGACCGGAATTCGCGATGCGGCAGCGTCGCGAGCAGAGTCGGGTCGGCCACGACGACTTTGGGAGGATAAAACGCCCCGACAAGATTTTTCCCTTCGGGCAAATCGACGCCAGTCTTCCCTCCGATTGAGCTGTCGACCTGTGCCACGACCGTCGTCGGAATATGCGCGAGTCGCACCCCGCGCAAATAACTCGCCGCGGCGAACCCACCAACGTCTCCGACCACCCCTCCGCCCACGGCCACCACAATCGACCGCCGATCCGCGCCGGCCTTGACGAGCGCGCGCGCAATCCCCTCGACCGTCTCCAGCCTTTTCGCTTTTTCGGCGTCGTCGAACAGCACGACGCGGTCCGCGCGCGAGATTCCCAGCGCCGACGCAACACGCTTTCCCCATTGCCGCCATACGCGCGGCGAGGAAACCAGATAGACGCCAGTCGCGTCGCCCACATTTGCGATCATCGACCGGGCCCGTCCGAGTGCGCCGTTCGCGCACTGCACGTCATAAACTCCCATCGAGCTGGTAATCCGGATCGTTGCCATACAAACAAGAAATCTAGCACAGGTTAATGCGGTTCAAAGGTGGGTTTGCTTCCATAAATCGCCGGCTTAGAAAGGCGAAGGGGCCGCTTAAAGCTCGGGCCGCCACGTTTTTTCTTTTGTCTCTGTTGCGCTCTAGTGCTTGTCGGCCATCTTGTTGGACGGGGTTCTCTGGCTAGCCTTGTCTCGCGCGCTCTTGATCGCTGCGTCCAGCTGCGACACGTCCGCCAGCGCTCCCTGTGCAAAATCAGTTGCCCCGCCGCCCTTGCCGCCGAATTCTTTAAAGATTTCTCGCGCCAGCGCGCCCATATCTCCTGAAAATCCCCTGGTTTGGGCGAACACGATATGCCCGCCTGGCCTTCCGCCGAGTAGCGCCACGACTTGCGCCTCCATTACCAGCCGCGCCGCAAGCAGTGTCAGGTAACTCGGCGTGGCATCTTCAATCGCGGCCGCCACGATGCGCACTCGGTTCGCGCCCGTCGTCGCTGTGTCGAGCAGCGATTTGGCTTCGTACTCGCCGAGCCGTCCTTCAAGGCGCTTCGCCGCACCGTGCGTCGCCCGCCGCTCTTCCAAGGTCTTCCCGATCACGCCAGCCACGTCCGCCGTGCTGCAGCTTAAAAGCGTCGCCGCGTGCCACAACGAAGCATAATCGGCGCGCGCCGTGGTCAACGCGCGCCCGCCGCACACAAACTCAAGCCTCCACGCATCGCGCCGCCGCTCGAGCTTGCGCAGCAACACCATCCCGGCTTGCCCGGTACGCGACAGATGCGTTCCACCGCAAGGCTGTCGATCGATCCCTGCAATCTCCACCGCGCGCAGGACACCCTCGCGATCCACTTTCTTGCGAATTCCCGCCTCGGCCAGTTCCTGTGCCGTCCCGTAAGTAACGGTAACGACGCGATCCTCAAAAACAATCTCATTCGCGCGCCGCTCGGCCTCTTCCATGTGCCGCGGCACGATCGATGGCGCCTGCAGATCGATCGTCGAAATCTCACGCCCCAGGTGAAATGACTCGGTAGGAAACTCAAAAAGCTCGAGAAACACAGCCGACAACAGGTGTTGCCCGGTGTGTTGTTGCATGTGGTCGAAGCGCCGCGCCCAATCGATCTCGCCCGTCACGCCGCCAACAGGCACTTCGGCCGTTGTGTAATGCACGATCTTTCCGTCATCCGTGTCGGCGACCTCGACGACCGCCGCGCCGCCCAGCGTGCCGGTATCGTGCGGTTGGCCGCCCGACGTCGGATAGAACGCCGTGCGGTCGAGCGTCACGCGCCATCGCTCACCCTCGCGCTCGCACGAAGTCACGCGCGCCTCAAAGTCGCGCAAAAACGAATCGCCGTAATAGAGCCGCTCGGTCACGAATGCCCCTCCATTCGCGACAATACCACACGCAAAGCTCGCTATTCTTTTTGAATGTTTCCAAGCGATTGCGCGGGAAATTGCAGATTCAATTGGTTCGAAGTGACCACCGAATTCAGCTTCGCCACAGCGGAGTCAAACGGCTTCAGCGCTTTGATGCCCGCATCAAGGTCAATCTCGGCGCGGAGCGAATACGTGCCGCCAGCTTCCCACCCATGCAGAAATTCCCCGGTATCCGATGAACGGTATCCGTAGCCGGCCAAGGGGATCGGCGTCGAAAAATAGCTGCCCGGAGCGAGCGGCACGGACGTTTCCATGAATCTCCCACCGCAAGGCCGATCCAGCGACGCGTCATGGAGCTTCTGCGATCTGCCCGTGCCGTAACTGAGGATCAAAGTGATGCTGTTGGTTTCCGAGGCGACGCCGCACGCGACTCCCAAATCAACCGAGAACGCCCGGGATCCCACGTTCCGCATCGCCAGGCGAATCGCGGGAAGTCCAAACCTCTCGGCGCCTTGCGCACTCGCGTAAAGAGACGTCTGCAGTCCATTGAACGGTTCACCCCACGCCGTTGCATCCCGGTCGGTCTCGGCCGGCAGCGCAAGTGCCGCCGCGGCGAGAAACCCGGCGCCGACCATCCACACCAGTGTGCGAATTCCCATCCCCGCCTCACCGCGCTCGGGTTCGCAAAACGAACCCCAGACGCTGAACGACGGCCAGAATTGTACACCTCGGGTATATTTCAGAATCGCAAATCGAGTCGCCTCGCCTTGACCCGAGCGAACTTTTTCCGCCGAGCGTACGTATCTTGCTGCAGCCGCCCACGAAAGATGGCATTGACAGCGGTCGACAGGAGAGCGCCGCGATGACGTCCTTGTTCCAAGACGTTCGCTACGCCCTGCGAATCCTTGCAAAAGCGCCGGGTTTCGCCATCATCGCCGTGCTCACACTGGCTCTCGGCATTGGTGCAAACACGGCTCTGTTCTCCATCGTCGACAGCGTACTTCTGAGTCCATTGCCCTACACGCAAGCGGAGAACCTGGTCGCGCTCTATTCGCACACGCGGGCATTCACACGCTCCTCGATCTCCTACCCCAACTTTCTCGATTGGGTCCGCGACAACCACACATTTGCCGGCATGGCCGCGTTTCGCTCGGACAATCTCAACATGACCGGGATGGGCGACCCTGAACGGCTTCGGACCGAGATGGTCTCCGCGAATTTCTTTTCGCTGCTCGGCGTCAAGCCCGTGATCGGACGCTCGTTCCTGGCGCAGGAGGATCAAGTCGGCGCAGGTCCGGTTGTATTGCTCAGCGAGGCGCTCTGGCAGCGCAAATTCGGCGCTTCGGCCGGGGCGCTCGGCCGCACACTCGAACTGAACAATACCGCCTACGCGATCGTCGGCGTCATACCCGGGGACTTTCACTATCGGAGCGGCAATTTCTTCGCGAACCCAGACATCTTCGTGCCCCTCGGCCAATGGGACAACATGCTCTTCCGCGACCGCCGCACCGGGATGGGCATGGATGCCGTCGGGCGTCTGGCGCCAGGCGTAACTTTCTCCCAAGCGCAAGCCGACATGGACGGAATTGCTGGCAATCTGGCAGTTGCATTTCCCGATGCGGACAAAGCTAGTGGAGTGACGATGGTCCCGCTCAAGGACGATGTAGTTGGCGATATTCGTGAAGTTCTTCTCGTGCTGCTTGCGGCGGTCGGGTTCGTTTTGCTGATTGCGTGCGCCAATGTAGCCAACCTCTTCCTTGTTCGCTCCACGGGGCGCAGCCGAGAGTTTGCGATTCGCGCGGCTCTCGGTGCAAGCCAGCCGCGCGTTGTTCGTCAGCTATTGACGGAAAGTGTTCTTGTTTCGCTGGTGGGAGGTGCGCTCGGTTTGCTGATGGCCGCTTGGGGAACGCGCGCGACGCTTCGCGTTTTGCCAAGCGCTTTGCCGCGTTCCAATGAAATCCACTTGAACGTCACGGTTCTGCTCTTCACCCTAGGCATTTCGATCCTGGTCGGCATCGTTTTCGGCCTTGTCCCCGCCCTGAAAACTGCCCATCCCGATCTGCATGACACATTAAAGGAGGGCGGACGCGGTAGCAGCGGATCGCGCCATCGCACGCAAAACACATTTGTGGTAGTTGAAATGGCGCTTGCGCTCGTCCTGCTTGTCGGCGCCGGACTCATGATCCGGAGCCTTGCGGTGCTTTGGGGTGTGAGCCCCGGTTTTGATCCTCATAACGCTATGGATTTCGAGCTTGCTTCGCCCACCCCCATCGGCGGTACGCCGGATGCGATCCGCACGGCCATGCTTCAGTTGCACGAATTGTTTGCCGCCGTACCCGGTGTCCAATCCGTGTCGCTCAGTGTTGGCTCAACACCGATGCAGGGCGATTCCGACGTGGGTTTCTGGCTCGAGGGCCAGCCCAAGCCCACAAGCAGTTCGGACATGAAAACCGCGCTTTTCTATTGCGTGGAGCCGGACTATCTGAAAGCGATGGGCATTCCGCTCAAACGCGGTCGCTTTCTCACCGCGGCGGACAATCACCACGCGCCTTCGGTCATTGTGATCGACGAGGAGTTAGCGCATCTCGCCTTCGGCAATGACGATCCCGTCGGCAAGCGAGTGAACCTCGCGATTATCGGCACGACTCCGGAAATTGTCGGCGTTGTGGGCCATGTAAAGCAGTGGGGGCTGGATGAAGACCCCCATTCGCCGGTTCTCGCGCAATTCTATTTTCCAATTTCGCAGATTCCGGACCAGTTCATGTCCCTCGTCTCGCGCAGCGTAAGCGGAGTGGTACGCACCGATCGATCCCCACTGGCAACCGTCGGAGGCCTGCGCCACACTCTTGGGCAATTCAGCGGGCAGATAGTGATGTTTTCGACGCGCCCGCTCGAGGAGGTCATTTCAGACTCGCTCGCCTCGCGCCGATTCGCGATGATCCTGCTCGGAGCATTTGCCGCGCTGGCGTTGGTACTGTCAGCCATCGGCATCTACGGCGTAATTTCCTACATCGTCGGCCGGCGTACCCACGAAATCGGCATTCGCCTCGCGCTGGGCGCGTACCCGTCAGACGTCTTGCGTCTGGTCCTCGGTCAGGGAGCGAAAGTCGCGTTGGTCGGAGTTGTTATTGGAGTTGTCGCCGCCCTCGCGCTCGCTAGGCTGATGACCGGCATGATCTTCGGAGTCAGCGCGCACGATCCGCTCACGTTCGCTGTGGTCACTGCCGGGCTGGTGGCGGTCGCGCTCGCTGCCTGCTACATCCCGGCGCGTCGCGCCACGCGCACCGACCCGGTGACCGCCATGCGCTACGAATAATATCTCTCGAATTGTTGCAATTCTTCCCGGGGACGAAGCATCAAAACGATTGTCAGAAAGCAATTCCTGGCCTAAGATCCGCGGATTAGACAGCAAAGGAAATCAGCATGGCACGCTTCCGATTTGCTGCTTGGCTTCTCCTGGTCCCCTGTTTGTCCGTTCCTGTTGCAGGTCGCGCTCAGGAGAACGGCCAATCTTCTGACAGTTCGCAAACTTCGGTGCTCACCGCTCAGTCGAACCTGGTTCTGGTGCCGGTCCTTGTGAAAACCAAAGCCGATGAGGTCGTGTTTTCGCTCACCGCCGACGATTTTGAACTCAAGGACGACGGCGTCCAGCAGGCATTGCAGATGCAGCCTGACGAGAATCTCGAGCCGTTGGCGCTCGCCGTCATTGTGGAGACCGGAGGACAAGGAGCGTCGCACTTGCACGACTACGGCGATCTTGCGGCCATACTGGATGCCGTGATCGGCGACGTGCCACATCGCGTGGCGGTGATTTCATTCGGAGGCGCGCCTCATCTGGAGCAAAACTTCACCAGCGACACCGACTTGGCGGCGCACGCGATTGCCAATCTCCGCGGAGGTGACGAGCGGGCAGCCATCCTCGACGCGCTGGCATTCGGCATCAAGCTTCTGAGCAAAGAGCCGATCGAATATCGCCGCGCGGTGCTTTTGTTCAGTGAGACGGCTGACCGTGGCAGCCAGATCGGCTTGGACGAAGCAATCCGCGCGGTCGACGACACAAACACCTCGATTTACAGTTTCGGTTTTTCAACCACCGAACAGGCCGTCAAGCACGAAGCCTCCAAAATCGCCACGCCTGGAGGAAACACATACACCGATCAAGCGTACGCGCCGGGCGGCTGCATGAGTCGCGACTCAGACCCGGATGCACACGGAAAACGAGACGTTCAGACGCTGGATTGTGCAAGTGACCTTCTCCCGCCACTCAGGCTAGCCCGCATAGCTTTTCTCATGGCGCGGGATGGTCTTTCGCGCAATGTCCCTGAGTCGGTTGCGCAGCTGACTGGTGGTGAGTACTTTGATTTCAATAACGCCAAGACGCTTGGCCGGGATCTGCTCACCGTCTCGAATGACCTGCCCAATTATTACGTCTTGAGCTTCCGCCCGCAGACGCCTCATGCGGGAATTCATTCCTTGCAATTGCGCGTCGCCAATCGATCTGGCCTCCAGTTAAGGTCGCGCAAAGCCTACTGGGTCGACCAAGCGCAGTAAAACTACGCGCAAACGATTGAAATTAGAAGCCGGTCGGATTTCCAATCAATAGTAAAATTGAGACTCGGAACGAGTCTGGACCGCACAATGCCATCCGTCGCCGCCATCACGAGTCGCGCCCCACGGGCCTCCCGGCCGCACTCGGTGAAGCTTATCGGCATGGACCTCGATGGCACGCTGCTCGATAGCCAATCGCACCTCACTGCCGAGAACATTGCTGCCATCTCCGACGCTGCCGACGCAGGCATCCAGATCGTTATTGTCACGGGCCGCCGCTTTCATTCGGCACGAAACACGGTTGACCCGCTTCCCTGCGACTTCAGCGTGATTGCAACCAATGGCGCGTTGGTCAAATCAAAGGATGGCGAGACGCTGCAGCGTCACCTGTTGCCGGCCGATGTCGCGCGGCGGGTGGTCACAGCCACGGCGGAATTTCGGGCGGCGTCAGGCGTGATCTTCGATCGGCCGCGGCAAGGGCAAGTCGTGTTCGAAACGATCGATTGGGATGGCCCGTATGTCGGCCCCTATCTCAGCCGCCATCGCGATTTCGTCGCCGAGATTGCGCCGCTGGAAGATTGTCTTGATAAGGAAGATCCGCTCGAAGTGATGTTTCTCGGCGAATGCGAGATGATGGCGCGTGTGATGAAGCTGCTTGAAAATCTCGATTTCGCCGACCAATACACGCTCGCGCAAACCGTCTACGAGCATCGGAACCTTTCCATGCTGGATGTGCTTCGCCGTGGAGTGAACAAGGGCGCGACGCTCGAAGCGTGGGCCGGTCAACTCGGTGTGGCCCGGGAAGAAATCATGGCCATCGGTGACAACTGGAACGATCGAGAAATGCTCGAATTCGCCGGCGTCCCGGTCGTGATGGGCAACAGCGTGCCCGAATTGAAATCTCTCGGCTGGCCCGTCACCGAATCGAATGACGCAAACGGCGTGGCGCAGGCCATCCGCAAATTTGCCTTGAATGGACACGCTCGATGAGTCGTGCGAGAGTGATTATCCTTATTGCGGGCGCTGCCGCTCTTACGGCGCCGGCGGCACGAGCCGATTACGCTGTGCTGCGTTCCGGGGCGCGCATCCACATTACGGGCTACGAGGAATCGAACGGCCGGATCACGCTGAATTTTCAGGGCGGCTCAGCCCAAATTGATGCAAATGATCTTGTTTCCGTAGAGCCCGAAGATCAGTTCCAATCGGTGGCGCAGGCTCCGCCTCCAGAGACCGGGCCATTTGACGACCTAATCCACGCTGCCGCCCTGAAAAACGGCCTCGACGAAAAACTCATCCGCCACGTGATCGCCGAGGAGTCGAACTTCAACCCGCGCGCCGTCTCGCGGAAGAGAGCGCAAGGGCTGATGCAGCTGCTGCCTGAAACAGCCGCGCGCTACGCCGTCGCCGACGTTTTTGACCCCGCGCAGAACATCGAAGCCGGTGCGCGCTACTTGAAAGACCTTCTTGTCCGCTATAGCGGCAATCTCACGCTGGCTCTGGCGGCTTATAACGCCGGTCCTGACGTTGTTGACCACTACGCCGGGATCCCGCCCTTTCCCGAGACGCAAAAATACGTCTCCCGCATCACCGCCAGCCTCGCTCAAGACAACGCAAAGAACTGACGATCTTTGTTCGTCAAATGTTCGGGAAGCGAAATTACTGGGTAGGATTCGGCGAGTTCGTCGATCCGCCGGAATTGTTTGAGGAATTTCCCGTTCCGTTGTTGCCGGTTCCCGAGTTCGTATTCGGCCCATTCGAAGACTCAGGTATCGCGTTGATGGGGCCGAGCGGCAGGCCTGTCAAGCCGAGACCTGGAGTCCCCGATCCGGACACTAAACCTTGGACGGCCTGGGCCTGCTCCTCGAGCGGATTCCAGATGAACTCCCATTCGTTGTATTTCTTTCCGCCCTTGTAGACGCGCACCGATCCGCGATCGACGGTGCTGCCGACTCCAATCAACAGCGCACCAAACTGCGGCCCGTCCACTGGGCCCGTCGGTTGGGGCCCGACAACGGCCGCGGGTTGCCCGTTAGCTTGCCCTGTCGTCGGTGCGAAGGCCTGGCCGGTCATAGGGGGAAACAGCTCATTGCCAGATTGGCCAGGCGCGCCGCCCGCAGGGGCAGTAATGCTTCCCGGCGCCATCGAGTTCGCTGAATTCGGCGAGTTGGGGTCGGAAGAATTTTGGCCGTTCTGGGTGCCTGGCATTGGGCCGCCATTCATATCCATCAGCGCCATCTGCTGGAACGAGCCGTACTTCACGCTGCCGATGATCGTGCCGGCAGCAGCGTTGGTGTAGATGAAGCGCCATTTGCCATCATTCTTGTTCATCGGGTCGTCTACGGCTTCCGATCGGAGAAAGTGCACGCCCGGCAACCCGGTCAGGAGATCGTCTTGCGTCTGCGGGTAGTGCCCCGTCTTGCGGAAGTACATTTTCACCGCGCGCACGTACTGATTGCCGCGCCAGATCAATTCCCCTTCTCGTTGGCTGCGCGCTTCGGTGACGATGTTGCGCAGGATGACCTGAGAACCCACGACTACCGTGAGGACCATGAAGAGCGCCATCACGTAGGCGTAGCCTGACTCGCCCCGTCGCCTCCGGGATTTCTTAGACGAATTGTTGCGCTTATTCACAGGGTAATCCCGTTGCTAGGGCGCGCCCGACGATCCTTGATCGGTTTGTGGAATGAGTGGAATCGTGACGCTTCGCCCGGTCGATACTTCCACAACGTCCGCCGAAGCGTTGCCGATGTGTGTCAGTCGGAAGCGGTTGTTTTCAAACGTGCCGCCTTCGGGCACCGTGACTACGTCCTCGCCTTCCTTGATCAGTGCGGTGCGCCTGCCCATGGAAGTTTCGATACCAAAAAACTCGCCCGCAACTTGCGGCGGAGGTGGCGGCGGCGTTGGCGTCGGTTGCTCCGGGCCAACGAAAGGCCGGGGAGCGGGTCCGTGCGGGATCGCTCCCGGAGGCGGCGCCACCGGACCAGCCACGAAAATGTTCCGGCGCATGCCGGCGTATTCGCTCTTTTGCAATTCCTTCAGTCTGTCGAGCTGCAGCGCCGGCTCTTCGACTTTGAGCGGTTCAAAGCGGGTGTCTGCCGAAAGGACCGTGCCCATGGTCGGAATGGAGCGGTTCTCGTACAAATACAGGGCCACCGCCACAATCACCAGGCCGACGAAGATCTGGATTTTAGTCCGCTCGGTCATCGGTCCCTTATTCCCTCAGCCTCTGTAATACGTGTGAAGATCAAGCTGCAACCGGATGCCCTGGGGCCCGGCTTCGTTGAGCTGCAGCTGCTTCAAGAAATAGAAATTCTTCGAACGCTCGATCCCATTCACAAACTGCAAAAGCGACGGATAGTCTCCGTTCACCGTCGTCGTGATATCGAGCTCGGTCACGTTGCGGTTCGGAACTACCGTCGGCTTGAACTGACGCGTCGTCGCTTTCACCCCGGCCTTGGACGCGAGCAAAGTGATGTCGGAATCCACGGTCGAATAGACCGTCCTCTGGTCCAAAAACGTCGACTGATAGAAACTCTGCGAGTTTTGGCCGACCTGGCCCATTTCCCCGCGAATTTTCTCCCCCCGCGCGATGTCGGCCTCAAGATCCCGCGCGGTGACCGCCAGGTGGTCGCGGCGCATAGCCATCTCTTCGGGGGCCTCGCGCGACGTCTGCCACAAGACAAAGCAGAGCAGGGCGTCGGCGAGCAGCAGAATCCCCACGCCCGCGCTCGTCCAGATTTTCCAGGGTGCAACGCCGTTGCCTATCTTCATGTTGTTGCGTACCAAAAATCCAGTCTCATGAGAATACGGTCCGGATCATTCCCCTGCTCGGAAACCTTCTCATCGTCAACAGTCACACCCGAAAAATGCGGCGATTTCTCGATGGCTTCAAGAAACTTGAGTTTGCTCTCATCATTTTCCGCTCCCACGACCATCGAAACATCCGCGCGTCCATCCACCAACTTTGGTGAGATGCTCACGACCCGAACGCCCGGAGGGAGGGTATTTTCCAGATCCATGAAGATCTTCGTCCAGGGGAAGGCTCGCTGCCCGATCAGCGAATTCAGAAATTCGGCGCGATCGCGAATTTGCTTCACATCCGGGCGGTTGAAATAGGCTTCCAGATCCTGCTGGCGTGCTTCGTCGGTTTGGATCTGTTGCTCGAGCCGGGCTGTTTCGTTGCGGAGTTCCACGTTTGCGCGCCGGGAAGCGTATGCGGCATGCGCGAGAAGAGCGAGCGAGATCAGTGCCACAGCTCCAATGAACGTGGCGCCCGCGATGTACGGGCGGTTATTTTCCTGAGGCGCCGTGGCGATGTTCAGTCTGAGTTTCATTGTTCTGATCTTGCGCGAATCTCGGCGGGCATCACGCGCCCGCGTTGGCCATCCATCCGACAAGCGGATCGAGCCCCTGCTTCATCAAACCGTGCGCCGATTGGTGCAATCCCGACGCTCCCTCACCGGCAGAAAGCTGGCGCGTCGCGATCTTCAGGTCATTTTCAACAGCCGCCTCGAACACCTCATGCCCGCTCTGAAATCCAGCGAGCAGGGCGCGGTCGATCGAGCCGCCCCAAACGTCCTGATAGTAGGCCGTTGCCGGGAAGATTTCTTCGAGCACCCATTTGGGGTCGAGTTGGTTCGCACCGGTCGGCATTTCGGTCGAGCGATAGAGGCAAAGAGTCGATTCGCGCACCACGGCCGTTGTCAGCGTGCGCCCACTTAGGCGCATCAGCAACGTCGAGCCGGTTTCTCCCACCAGCGGCAGCGAAGCCAGCGTTGAACTCAAGACAACGATTGGCTGAATCCCGAATCCCTCTACCAGCGCTTCATATTCCCGCACGACCGACTGCCGCGCCACCGCGGCAACAACTTCCAACGAGCCATGTCGCGCCGTCTGCCGCGACCACGAAACTACCGTCTCTTCCACATCGAACGGCACACTCTTTTTAAGCCGCCAACGCAGCAACGGCAAGGCTTCTTCGGGGCGGCGCGGCAAATCGTCAAAAGGTAAAATAAATACGCGCACCACGGGATCGGGCACAAGCAGCGCCGCATGGCCCGAA
>DATMLZ010000010.1:0-7664 GCA_035569955.1 Candidatus Acidiferrum sp. | reverse complement strand
CAGTTTGCCGTAGCCACGAACAGAACCTTCGAAAGATCGAACGGCACATCCAGATAGTGATCGCGGAACGTCGAGTTCTGCTCCGGATCGAGCACTTCCATCAGCGCCGATGAAGGATCTCCGCGGAAATCGCGGCCGAGCTTATCGACCTCGTCGAGCATCAGGACCGGGTCCATGGTCTCGGCGCGGCGAATGCCCTGAATGATCTGTCCAGGCAACGCACCGATGTATGTCCGCCGATGGCCGCGGATTTCGGCCTCGTCATGCATGCCGCCCAGGGCGATGCGGACGAACTTGCGGCCCATGGCGCGAGCGATCGACTTGCCGAGCGAAGTCTTGCCAACGCCCGGAGGTCCGACGAAGCAGAGGATCGGTCCTTTCATGCCCGGCTGCAGTTTCCTGACGGCCAGGTAATCGAGTAACCGCTGCTTCACTTTTTCAAGATCGTAGTGATCTTCATTCAAGATCTCCTCGGCCTTGGAAATGTCGATCTGGTCTTCGCCCGTCGCGGAGGTCTTGTTCCACGGCAGCGCCGTCATCCATTCAAGATACGTGCGCGAGACCATGTATTCGGCCGACGCAGGCGTCATTTTCGCCAGCCTCTTCAGCTCGCGATCGCACTCCTTGCGCGCCTCGGCAGACATACCGGATTCTTCGACCTTCTTGCGAAGCTCGTCGATTTCCGCAACGCTGTCGTCAGATTCGCCCAATTCCTTTTGAATGGCCTTCATCTGCTCGCGCAGTAGGAATTCGCGCTGGCTTTGATTGACCTGTTCCTGAACCTGGTCATGAATCTTGCTGCGCAGCTCGAGAACTTCCTTCTCTTTCGAGAGCTCGTTGATCAGCATTTCGAGCCGCTTGCGAACGTCAAACGTTTCAAGCAGCTCCTGGCGGATCATCGTGCTCAGCGAAGGCAGCGTCGCGCCAACGAAATCGGAAAGCCGGCCGGGCGTATCGATATTGGTTACTTCGGTCTGGAGGTCGTCGGAAAGCTGAGGCGAACGCGCCACAACTTCGCGGAAAAGCTCCTTGGTGTTGCGCTCGAGCGCTGTCAGTTCCGCGTCCGGCTGGTCTTCCAGATCAGGTTGGCCTTCGACACGGGCGCGCAAAAACGGCTTGAGGCCGAGGATTTCAACGACGCGGATCCTCGTCATTCCCTCAAGAAATGCGACCACGTTGCCGTTGGGCATGCGAACCATCTTGTGGATTTTTGCCAACGTCCCAACACTGTGAAGATCAGCGCCGGACGGCGTTTCAACCCGAGGGTCGAGCTGCGCCACCACGCCGAGGTACTTTTCCGTACCGTTTCCCAGCGAATCAAGCAGCGCGAGCGAGCTTTCCCGGCCCACCGGCAAAGGCATGACGGCACCTGGAAACAGGACCGTGTCCCTCACGGGCAGGATTGGCAGCTCCTCGGGAACCACTATTTTTGTCTTGCTCACGTTGTCCCCCTTTGGACAACAAAGTCAGGCCAGCAGATCAGAAAGTCCATCGGCTGCCCGAGGGGTTAGATGCAGCCACGGTCCAAAAGGACTTATCCTAACACCAAAAATAACAACAAATGTGAGTGTACAACACTAAATATAGAAATTTCAAGGATTTTTCGGCCAGAGTTTCGGGAGAAACGTGCATATAACCCTTTTTCATACATAGATTTATGCAGGGGTATGGGGCTGAAATCTTTCCGCTACCAGACGTGCGGCTTCTTCTCTATTAGACACCCTTCCTTCCAATTGGGCGTCTTCGAGAGCCTCTAAGATCTCCTTGAAGGCCGGGCCGGGCTTAAAGCCCATGTCCTTCAGGTCGTCGCCGGTCAGCAAGCGTGGAGGACGGACTTGTTCGGGCGGGGTTTCGGCTATGAACCGGCGCGCGTAATCATAATTTTCAAGGCTGCCGTGGCTCGAAAGGCAGTCGACCCGGTGCAGCTCGAGATGTTCGTCAAAGCGATCCATGCGCACGAACCTCTTCAAGGTAGCCGGCCTCATCTTGAGTACGTCTTTAAATCGCATATGGTTTGCCACGAGCGCCATGATTTGCAGGGTTTGTTCGTTTGAGAAGCGAAAGCGGCGGCATATCGCCTCCGCCATCCGGGTGCCAATTTCGTCGTGGCCATCAAAGCGAATGCGGCCCCCGGGACCGTCGGGGGGCGTGAAGGTCGGCGGCTTTCCCACGTCGTGAAGCAGGACGCCCCAGGCGAGTGTCCCTGAGCCGCCCGCTTCGAGCTTTTCGAGCATGATCAGCGTGTGCACCCAGACGTCGCCCTCGGGGTGGTATTGCGGAGGCTGGCCGACGCCTTTCATCGCGGCAACTTCGGGAAGTAGCTGTGGCAAGAGCCCGGTCTGGTCGAGCAGTTCGAAACCGCGGCGCGCGGCACCTTCGGTCAGTATCTTGGTCAGTTCGTCGCGAAGGCGTTCGGCGGAAACCTGGTTGATTTGAGGCGCGAGTTTTTTGATGGCGTCGAGCGTCCGCGGCTCGATCGTGTAGCCGAACCGCGCGGCGAAGCGGACGGCACGAACCATGCGGAGCTTGTCTTCAGCAAAGCGCGTTTCCGGATCGCCGATCGCGCGAATCAGGTGTGCTTCCAGATCCTTGCGACCTTTGACGAAATCGAGGACCTGGTTTGTTTCCGGATCGAGCAGCAGGCCGTTGATGGTGAAATCTCGGCGGCGAACATCTTCCTCGGGCGACTTCGAATAGACGACGCGATCCGGGTGACGACCGTCTGAATAGCCAACGTCGGACCGGAACGTGGCAACCTCGACCTGCGTTGGATCCTCCTTGACGGTTTCATCGAGCACAACGATGACGCCGAACTGCGCTCCGACCGCCAGGCTGCGAGCGAAAATGCGCTGCACCTGGTCAGGCGTCGCATCGGTGGCGACGTCGTAATCGGCCGGTTCGCGTTTGAGCAAAATATCGCGCACGCACCCGCCGACCAGATAGGCCTGATGGCCCGCGGTCCGCAGCGTGGCGCAGATTTTTTTCGAGAGCGCTTGTCCGTCCATCGTCATGACTGCCGCTCGGTGACGCACAGGAAAAGGCAGGTGATATCGTCCTGCTGATGCGCATCGCCGACAAAGTCGTTTAGCTCGCTCATCACGCGGTCGCGCAGATCGGCCGCGTTCGATTTGGGGAGCTTTGGCAGAAGCGAGAGGAGCTTGGCTTCGCCGAATTCCTCGCCGTCTCGGTTGACAGCGTCGATCACACCGTCGGTAAAAATAAAGAGCAGATCGCCCGCGTTCAACTGGATGCTGCCGCGATCGAAAGACGGTTCCTTGCCTCGAAAAAGCGGCAAGCCAAGCGGCGGACCACCGTTTTCGAGGCGTTCCACAGCGCCCGAGGCGCGCAGCAGGATCGGCGCGTTGTGGCCGGCGTTGACGTATTGCGCTGCGCCTGTCACAGGATCGATTTCGGCGATGAACGCCGTAGTAAAGCGGCGGCCTTCGAGATTATGCGAACGAGCATAGCGATCGAGGCCCTTGACGTTTTCCTCAAGAGTCGCGTGCGTACCCGCCAGCGCGCGCAGGCTGGCTTGGAACGTCGCCATGAGCAACGCCGCCGGGACGCTCTTGCCCGCAACGTCTGCCACAGCAACCACCAGCGGCGCCTCGCCAGACCCGTTGTCCGGGCGCAAGAATGCGTCGTAACAATCACCGGCAACGGTATTTTGCGGCCGCGTGGCGAAGGCGATATTGATGCCCGGCACGTCGGGAGGCCTTTCGGGGACAAGCCACTGCTGAATTTCGCGCGCGATTTCGAGGTCACGCTTCATGGTGACGCGATCGGCCAGCTCGAGCGCCAGAATCAGGAACAGAACTGCGGCGCCGATCCACGTGAGATCAAGCGTGAAGTTGCTTTTGCCGAAATGAATCTCACCCTGCACCAGAACCAGCACGATCGCGAGCAAAAGCAGCACGCGGCGCGCCGGCGTAAGCTTCATCAGCATCGCCAGGAAAAGCGCCCAGGTGATGCGAAACGGCTTCTGCCAGCGCTTCGGCGATTGATCGATGCGGTCCCAATCGACGTCGTGGGAGAAAAGGCCGTAGCTGGCGCGGGCTTCGGAAAGAAACTGGCCCCAGAGTTGTTCAAGTTCGAAGCCTCCCGTGACGCGTTGCCAAAATCCGCGCACACGGCGGCTGCGGTCGCGAATCACGGCGATGGTCTGGCGATGGGGCGAGGCCATTCCCTGATTATAGAGCGATGGCGCGACGCGTGCTTGCGCCTGGCACCGGGTGTGCGCTCGGATGGATCGAATTTCGCAGCGCGCCCCTCCCCCAACCAGGGGGCCTTGGGGCCGTCGAGCGATAGAGCGAGACACGCGGGGCTTTGAGCTCAATCGAGCCGAGGCTTGTGGGAGAGCGAACCGCCGAGCTGGATTTTCGAGAAGCCGAAGCGGTCACGCAGGCTGTCTGCGGTGCGCGCGAGGCGTTGCAATTTCTCGCGGCGGCCTGGATCGAGCAAATCCAGTTGGCCCGAGCCAGAGGAAAACGAACTGAGCGCTGCGCCAACCAGGCGCAGGAGTGCTTTGCCGTCCCATGCTTTGGCGAAAAGATCGCGCAGCGCCGTGAGGATCACGGCGTCCAGATCGGACGGCTCAGGCAGCGTGTGATTGCGCGTGATGGTTTTAAAATCCGCAAAGCGCAGCGTGAGCGTGACGGTGCGCGCCTGCAGGCCGGCGTCGCGCAGGCGCTTGGTGGCTTTCTGGCAAAGATAGCTGAGTGTCGATTCAAGCTGCGCGCGGTCACGCGTGTCCTGGCCGAACGTCTGATTGTGCGAGATCGACTTCGGCTCCGCGTCAAAGAAGAACTCGAACGAGTCGATGCCGCGCGATTTGCGGTAGAGCGCCGTTCCCCATCGGCCGAATTCCTGTTCGAGTTGTTCGAGCGAGCGGGTTTGCAGCTGCGCGACCGTTTCGATTCCAAGCCGATTGAGCGCGGCTTCAGTGACTTTGCCGATACCGGGAATTCTGCGAACAGATAGCGGCGCGAGAAAGCTTGCTTCGCTCCCGGCAGGCACCCAGACCAGGCCGCGCGGTTTGGCTTGATCGCTCGCTACTTTCGCCACCAGACGCGTCGCGCCCAGACCACCCGAGCATGGCAGGCTTGTCTTGGCGGTGATTTCGCGGAGTAAATTGTCTGAAGCGGCCAGCGGCGGACCGAACAGCCGTTCAGTGCCGCGCAAATTTACGTAGGCTTCGTCGATCGAAGCCATTTCCACGATGGGGGAATATTCGGCAAGGATCGAGGCGACGCGGTCGCTCCACTGGCCGTAAAGCTCATGATGACCGTCGAGAAAGATGGCTTGAGGACAGAGCTTTGCGGCCGTGCGCAGCGGCATCGCGGAATGAATGCCGAAGCGCCGCGCCTCGTAACTCGCCGAACTCACTACGCCGCGCTGATCGCGCTGTCCGCCGACCACAACCGGCGAGCCGCGCAACTCGGGGCGTGCGAGCAGTTCGACCGAAACGAAAAACGCGTCCATATCGATGTGAAGGATCGCGCAGTCAGACGATAGCGGGGTCCCCGGGACTTCGTGCTTCGCTCGAAATTGTGCGAGCTTGGGCATTTGCGGTTCTCTCTACCCGATTTGTGCGCGCGCGTCGAGCATCCAGGCGCTCGGGTGCTGCCGAAAGCCGATGTGCGGATAGTATTCGGTCGCTGTGGGCGCAGAGAGAAGGATGACGCGCGTTTCCGGGCCGGATTCCCTTTGCGTGCGGCGAATCAGTTCTTTTCCGATTCCCTTTCGCTGGTACGATGCCCGGACCGCCAGATCGGAAAGATATGTCGCATAGCTGAAATCCGAGAGCGATCGAGCGATTCCAACCAGCAAATCGCCATCCCAGGCGGTCACGACCAGATTTGCATTGCCTAGCATTGCCGCCATCCGCGCGCGATCGCCGATCGGACGGCGTTCGCCCAAAGTGGACGCCGCGTAAAGTTCAATCACCGCGTCAATCGCCAGTTCGTTTCCCACGCGGTAGTCAATCATGCCGTCTCCTGTGGCCTCGCGTTGGTGCTGGTCTATGAATGAAATATACGCGCGAGCAGAGGGAATGCGAAGTTGCTCTATCAGACGCGCTCGGCGGCGAGGGCCCGGGGGATGCCAGCCAGATCGTTGGTGACGGTCACGTTTTTCCAGGTGCCGCGCGAGTCGATCATTTCGCCGACACGATCGGCTGCGCCGCAGCCAAGTTCAACAACAAGAAGGCCACCTGCGCCGAGCAGGGTTTCGGCCTGTTCGATGAGACGCGGGTAGATTTCAACGCCGGTCGGCCCGCCGTAGAGGGCGAGCCCAGGCTCGTGTTCGCCGACTTCGCGTTCGAGCGAATCGGAGTCCGAGAGGGCAACATAGGGGGGATTTGAAACAATCAGATCGAATTCTGGCCTGATTGGAAAAGAGCGCTGCAGGGCAAGCGAGGCGTCAACTGGCTCCCCGAGCAAGCGGGCAAGAAGGTCGGTCTCGACAAATTCTATGCGATCTTGAACTTCATGGCGCGCGGCGTTACGTCGGGCTACTTTGAGCGCTTCGGCCGAAATATCGGTCGCGACGATTTGCGCGTTGGAGAACACTTTCGCCAGTGCCACGGCAAGGCAGCCTGAGCCGGTGCCCACATCGGCGATGGCCAAAGGTACGGCGCGATTTCCTTCGCCGACTCGCGCCAGGGCGACTTCGACGATGTGCTCGGTTTCCGGGCGCGGGATCAGGACGGCGGGCGTAACCTCGAATTCAAGGCCCCAAAAGTCCTGCTTTCGAACGATGTATTGCACCGGTTCACCGGCCGCTCGACGGCCGACTAGGGCGAGATATCTCTCTGTGGACTCCGCGTCCAGTTGATCGGTCGCGTGCGCATAGAGCCAGGTCCGGTCGCGGCCGAGCGCGTGCATCAGAAGCAATTCCGCTGCGAGCGCGCTCGACCGAACTTGCCCGGCGTCCAGCCGCGCAATCCCTTCTTTCAGCGCGGCGCGAACGTCAGTCGGCCGCGTTAGCCCCTGCCCCGTTTCGATTGCCTTCATGCTTGTCTTCTGAGCCGAGCTCGCGCTTCAAGCGCTCGGATTCGAAATGCGTGACCAGCGCGTCAACGAGCGGCCCGAGTTTTCCTTCCATCACCTGGTCGAGCTGGTGAAGCGTGAAATTAATGCGATGGTCGGTCACGCGATTTTGCGGAAAGTTGTACGTGCGGATTTTTTCCGAGCGGTCGCCGGTTTTGATCTGCCCGCGACGTTCGGCGGCCATGGCTTCATGCTGCTTGGTCTGCTCGAGTTCGTAGAGGCGCGCACGCAGCACGCGCATGGCCTTGGCGCGATTCTTGATCTGCGATTTTTCGTCCTGCTGCGAAACGACCAGCCCGCTCGGAATATGCGTGATGCGCACGGCGGAATACGTCGTGTTCACAGATTGACCGCCGGGGCCCGACGAGCAGAACGTATCGACGCGCAAGTCCTTCGGCTCGATTTTGATGTCGATTTCGTCGGCTTCAGGCAGCACGGCTACCGTCGCCGCTGAAGTGTGAATGCGGCCTTGCGTTTCCGTTGCCGGAACGCGCTGCACACGGTGCACGCCGCTCTCATATTTGAGCTTTGAATAGACGTTCTTGCCTTGAATCGCCGCGACCAGTTCCTTCACTCCACCCACCGTGGCCGCCGAGCTTTCGAGCACTTCCACAC
>DATMLZ010000009.1:0-25989 GCA_035569955.1 Candidatus Acidiferrum sp. | reverse complement strand
AATTGTCAAGGAGCTGACCGTTTACGGTCTGCTTGCCGTTGAGCCAGATCCAAACGCGCTGGCCGACCATCTTGATGTGAAACGTGTTCCAGCTACCGACGGGATTATCGGCCTTGGCCAGCGGCCACTTGCCCGGGTTGTCCGCATTGTCGTTCCATAACGCGCCCGAGCCGCGCGGCGCGCCGTTGCGCACTTCGCGCGGATTGTCCACATCCCAGATTTGGACTTGCGGATATCCGTGGAGATAGATCCCCGAGTCGCCGTTGTGACTCACCATGAGCCAGTCGACGTACAGTTCGAAATCGCCGTAGTCTTTCGCCGTCGCCAGGAAAACACCTTTGCCGTCCGACACCAATTCGCCTTTTGCGGCGTCGACGGTCCAATTCTGGTCTCGGTCGGCATTCCACTGAACTTGTTTCGCCGCCAACTCGTCGGGTGAAAGAAGCGCTTGTTGATGAGGGCTGTAGTCGCCCTGCTCGCCGCGCCAGCCGGTAAGGTCTTTGCCGTTGAAGGCGAGAGTGAATCCTGGCGGTGGTGTGTTCTGCGCTCGGTCCTGCGATGTGGCCGTTTGCAAACCGAACGCCGCGATGGCGAGTCCAACGATGGCAAATTTCTTCATGGCAAGGGCCTCCGACCCGAAACGATGTAAAGCCTGCTCGGTTGCTATATCAGAATGCGGCGGGCGCTGTCCAGCTGTGACAGGTGATCGCCGCTATTTTGAAATCGGGTTCTCACTGAGCCAGCGACCGAGTTGCGCCGCGCTTTGGTCAGGCGGGAACACGGGATAGAACACGTGCTCGATGCGCCCGTCACGAATCACAAGGGTCAAACGCTTCACGAGCTTCACACCTTCAAATTCAAATGTCGGCAAACGCAGCGCGTTGCAGAGGTCAAATTTCTCGTCACTCAGGATCTCAAAAGGCAAATGGAGACGCTCAGCCAACTCGCGCTGGTATTCGGTGGTCTGCGTGCTGGCCCCGAATACCGTGGCTTTGAGGCGAACGAATTCCTCGAAGTGGTCGCGGAAGCCGCAGGTCTGGGGAGTACATCCCCGCGCTCCCGGCGTGAGATTCCACTCCTCAGGCACAGGCACGCCCGGCACACCAGTCCTTGGATAGAAATAGATTACGGTTCGTGGCGTCGGCAGATTCGAGAGGTCGACCATTCTGCCGGAGGTCGAACGAAGGAAGATTTTTGGCATGGCCATTCCGACAAGATGATCGGCGCCGCCATCGTCCTCTGGCCGAGGCAGGTTAGCTGGCAGCGGGAAATCGTTTTGTGGTGGCATCACCGGTTTTGATCGCTCGGGACGAGCTATTT
The DNA here is from genome assembly GCA_035569955.1 of Candidatus Acidiferrum sp. Classification (GTDB taxonomy): domain Bacteria; phylum Acidobacteriota; class Terriglobia; order Acidiferrales; family UBA7541; genus Palsa-295. Next base: position 24,669 of record DATMLZ010000009.1, on the reverse strand, counting down.
CAGAACGAGCGGTTCGGGAATCGCCGCCCCGTCTTTTCGTGGATCGGAACCACCATAGTTTACGCCCTTTGAGAAGTCGCGCCGCACGGCTTGGCCGCCTCCCATGTCCGAGGAGTAGTTCCCGCGGACGTCGAGTTGGTGGCCGCGCTTTGCAAGCTCGGCGCGAACATTTGCCGGAACGCGATCCTCCATTTCGACATCGCAGCCGGGGAACGTGAGCTTTGTGAATCGCGCGGCTTCGAGCGCGCCTTGAATGTTCATTCCGAAGTCGACGACGTTCGCAATGAACTGCGCGTGGGCCTGCGCCTGATTGTAGCCGCCCATAATGCCGAAGGCGATGCGCTGGTCCCCATTCGACATGAAGCCGGGAATAATCGTGTGCAGGGGCCGCTTGTGTCCGGCGAGCACGTTGGGTGAATCCGGATCCAGACTGAAAAGCGCGCCCCGATCGTGAAGAACGAAACCGGTGCCGCCTGCCACCAGGCCCGAGCCAAACGCCTGGTAGTTGCTTTGAATCAGCGAGACCATGTTGCCGTCACGATCGACGACGGTGAGATAGGTGGTGTCGCCATTGCCGGAAGGCGCTGGTTGTCCCGCAGAGACGCTGCAATTCGCCTTCGACATATCGACCAGTTTTGCGCGGTCGGCCGCGTATGGTTTCGAAAGCATTCCGGAGACCGGCACCTTCGTGAACTTCGGATCGGCCACATACTGAAGCAAATCAGCGTAGGCAAGTTTTTTCGCTTCGATCATGACGTGGAGCGCGTCGGCCGAATTCGGCCCGAATTGCGAGAGTGGAAAATGCTCCATGATGTTGAGCATTTCAAGCGCTGCAATTCCCTGCCCGTTTGGCGGAAGCTCGTAGACCGTCCAGCCGCGATAGGTGGTTGAAATCGGATCGACCCATTCACTTGAATAGTCGGCAAGGTCCTGGGCCGTCATCGTGCCACCCTGAAGCGACGAGTAGGCGACGATCGCTTTGGCGATTTCGCCTTTGTAATACGCGTCCCGGCCGCCGGAGGCGACCATCTCGAGCGAGTGGGCCAAGTCCGGATTGCGAAATACCTCGCCGACCTGGGGCGGCTTGCCGTTGATGAGGAAAGTAGCCTCGGCATTCTTGTCGAATCTCTTCAAAGCTGAGGCGTCCGCCCAGTAAGCTGCGTCCCACTCAGGCACCGGAAAGCCATCACGAGCGAAATGAATGGCAGGGGCCAGGACATCAGAAAATTTCTTTGTGCCGAAACGCGCGAGAAGTTTCGACCAGCCATCCACAACGCCCGGCACTGTGACAGATTGAATTCCCGCCAAAGGCACTTCGGTGAGACCTGCGCTTCTGAGAGATTCGGCAGAGGCCTTCGCAGGTGCCCAGCCGCTGGCGTTGAGGCCGTAGAGCTTTCCTGACTTTGCGTCATAGACGACAACAAAAAGATCGCCGCCCATGCCGTTCATCATCGGTTCGACAACGCCCATCGCGGCGTTGGTCGCGATTGCCGCATCAACCGCGTTGCCCCCGTTTGCGAGGATGGTCGCGCCGGCCTGAGCTGCGAGCGGGCTTTCGGCGGCCACGACTCCGCCTTGCGAGATCACCATCGAACGATTTTGCGACCGGTCTTTGACCTGCGCCGGGGCAATCGTTGCGGTCATTGCAAACGCCAGAAATAAAAATGCAAATTGAATTGTAGGGGAATTTCGCAATTAGACTCCTTGGTCAACGCCGTTCTCTTTTTTTCAACAGCTGAAATTGCAATCCGCCTGCGTATTTCGCCGACGACCTGCTTTCGGGAACCGCAGTATACAATTCCGAGCGGTGGCGCGCGCGCGACTTTCGCAGAGCGAAAAATGCCCGACCCGCGCAGAGCGTTCTTTTTATACCGCCTAGATAAAAATCGAATCCAGTCCTCTCGGCAGCCGTGTTGCATTCTGCCGAAATCGGTTGTATGTTCCGCTCTGGCAAGCGGTGAGACGACGAAACAAAATGAAGTGAAAATTTGGCTGCGACTTAACGCCCCCGGGAGACCTCGATCATGAAGAGAACTGTGACGTGGACCATAGCGAGTTCGGTAATTGCGCTCGCACTTTTCGCGACGGTGATTCATGCCACGCCGCAGGCCAAGGAGGATCTGAGCGGTACATGGGCGCTCACCGAGCAGCCTGATCCTCAACTCGCGGCGGCAATGGCGGCGGCTGCAGCCGCGGCTGCCAACAATCCGCCGGCCGCTCAGGGACAACCGGCCCCGGCCGCTCCTGCACGCGGGGGACGCGGGGGTCCGCAAATGTTGACACTCAAACAGGACGGAAACACGGTGACCGGAACAGTTGGCGGAGGACGCGGCCCAGCGACTCCCATCAGCGGCACCGTTTCCGGCAACACCGTGACGTGGACGATTGCGCGCCGGCTTTCGGACGGGATCGCACGCGACAACGCCTACACCGGGACGGTCGACGGCGACACGATCACCGGGACGGTGAAAGAAGCCACCGTCGACCCGACGCAAGGCTACACGGTGAACTTCACCGCGAAGCGGCAAGCGGCGCAGTAGTTTTGCGCTCAGTGCGATTCGATTCGCGTCCGGCTGCGGAAGAAAGCCAGAATCAGAAGAAGGACGACGAACGACGCACCAGCCGAACCGAGCCAGAATGCCTGCCAGTTCCGCGTGACGACGCCGCCTGCGGTTCGCGTGAAGTAGTCGACGCTGCGGCCTGAAATCAGAGACCCGATCAGCATTCCCAAGCCATAGGTGAGAAATGTGATGAGTCCCTGCGCGGCGCTGCGGAGACTGGCGGGAGCCTCCTGGTCCGTGTACAGCTGGCCGGTGACGAAAAAGAAGTCGAAGCAAACACCGTGTAACAAAATCGCAACGTAAAACATCCATACCGCGCTCGATGCGTTGCCGTAGGCGAGCAGCGTGTAGCGCAAGGTCCAGGAAAACATTCCCAGAAGCAGCACGTTTCGCACATTCATGTAGCGCAGCAGAAGCGGCAGCAAGAGCATCATGCCGACCTCTGACACCTGGCCAAGCGCCATCTTGCCTGCCGCATTCTGAACATGAACATCGTTCAAATAGTCGTTGGTAAACGAAAAATAGAACGAGAGCGGAATGCATGCGAGCACTGACGCGACGGCGAATACGGCGAAGTCCGGCTTTCTGAACATGACCAGCGCGTCGATGCCGAGGATTTCGCGGATATTGACCGACTTGCCCTTCCCCGGCGGCGGAGTGTGCGGGAGCGTAAGGCTGAACAGCGCCATGGCGACCGAAGCACCGGCGCCCAGCAAAAACGGAACCGAAGTCGTCTCCACAGCCATGTGGCCGATCGTGACGCCAATGGCGATCCACCCGAGCGTGCCGAAAACGCGGATCAGCGGGAAATCGCGGCCCGCGTTGCTCATATGCTGCATCGCGATCGAGTTGGTAAGGGCAATTGTCGGGAAATAGCAAAGGCAGTAGATGAGCATGAACGCGTAGACAGCTCCGAACGTGGTCTGCTTGGTGACGGCGTAAAGAAGAATCGCGCCAGTCAGGTGAAGCGCCGCAAGCACTTTTTCGGATGCGAAAAAGCGGTCTGCAACCAGTCCGACGAAGAAAGGCGAAATCATGCACGCGACCGACACTGTGCCGAAGACGAGGCCGGCTTCTGTACCGGTAAAATGAAGAGTTGTCGTCAGGTATGTCGTGATCGTGACGTACCACGAACCCCAAATCACATAATTGAGAAACATCATCAAGCTGAGGCGAATTCTGAGCGGAAAAGATATACCTGCACCGGCCGGCTGAGCGACTGCTTGGGTCATTTCAGGGTCTCCCGTAGTGTTAAACCATTGATCACACACGGAATCAACGGGCGACTTCGCGTTTGTTGCGAAATTCGACAGCAAGAAGACGCTTTTTGATGATTTTTATTTCACAGAGCAAAAATAGAGCGAGATTCGCTAGGTGAACTTCTTGATACGCGCGGTCACATCCTCTGAAAAGCGCTCGATGAAGCTGGCGATGTAGACCGATGGATCGAGTTTTTCGTCGACGACCAGCGGCGTGAGATCGATCCCGAAGTTGATCATCGATGCTGCGTCGACCGAGCGCGGCAAATGGTAGGTTGCGTGGGCGCGGCGTCGCCCCATTGTGGCCAGGTCATATCGCTTTCCCCCCTCAATCTGGGAATCGAAAACACCGAGTAAAGACGCGCCAATGCTTTCGTGCTGGTCGAGCCGAAAAACAAGTTTGTCGCCGTCAAGCAGCCAATCCAGATCGCGCCAGACTTCACAGCCGTAAAGTTTGCTGGGACGATCGGCCGCCGGCAGAGCGCGGATGGCTGCGATGGTGGCCATCGCCACTCCGACGTGGTGTTCATGTTTGTCGGCAAGATTATGGGTGTAAACAATCTCCGGACGCGATGCCGCCAGAAGAGATATGAGATCGCTTTTCGGTCCTGGCGCGCCGTTGGCAAGGGCGGCGCCCGTATAATCGAGGAACGCGACAGCGGAGTATTCGCCGACCACAGCGGCTTTCTTCTGCTCGACGCGACGGATGGCCTTCATTTGGTCATTCGTGAAATTCGCATAGATGCCATCGCGGGGACTGGTGGCGCCGTCGGTAACGATCGTCGCCATAAACCATTTTTCCGCGTTGCCAAAGCAGGCCAGAATTCCCTCGAGGCACATAATCTCGACATCATCGGGATGCGCGCCGATACCCATGTGCGTTACGCGCTGAAGCGCCGTGTTCTCGTCTGCGCCATCGGGAATCCAGATTTCGGCTTCGGCCTCGGTGAATTTCATCGTTGTACATCCTTAGCTGTAATTCGAACGCGTTCGACAACAATCGCCGGGGTTACGATTGCCCCGGCCGCGCGACATACTATATAAGACAAATCGCAGGAGAACACCGCTGACCAAGCGATCCCTTGAAATTCGCGGAGTCGACAAGGCAATGAAAAAACTATTACTCGCGTGCGCGATGTTGTTGGTGGCGTGGCCCGCCAACGCTGCGTCCGATCTCCAGACACGGATCGAAGCGATGGCTGCGTCGTACGACGGTCACGTCACGCTCTACGCGAAGAATCTGGCGACGGGCGAAACGGTTTCGCTCGACGCCGCGCGGCCGGTACAAACAGCCTCGGTCATCAAACTCGCCATGATGCTTCAGGCGTTCGAGCAGGTGCACGCGGGAAAATTGAAACTCACGCAACCGGTTGGGTTAACCAACGACAATCAGGTGGGCGGATCGGGCATTCTCGCGCTGATGGATCCCGGTCTTACGCTGACGCTGAAGGACACGATCACTTTGATGATGACGCTGAGCGACAACACGGCGACGAACTTGATGATCGATACCGTCGGACTGCGCCCGACGAATGACATGCTCGCCGGCATGGGCCTGAAGAATACTTATTTCTACAAGAAAGTCTTCAAACCGGCCGACGGTCCGATGCCGGATGATCAAAAGCAATTCGGCCTCGGCAAGACGACTGCCGAGGAAATTTCCCGGCTCATGGAGAGCATCTATCGCTGTGATCTGGGCGACCGGGATCTTTGCCTGCAGATGATCACGATCATGCGCAACCAGCAATATCGCGCGATGCTCCCCCGTTATCTGGAGCGGCCAGACACCAGCGAGACGCTTTCGGCGATCGCAGACAAAATCGGTGCGCTCGACGACGTGCGAAACGATGTGGCGCTCGTCTATACCCAGCGCGGGCCAGTCATCATATCGATCTTTACTTACGACAACCGAGACAAATCGTGGACGCCCGAAAACAAGGCAGAAATTCTGATCGGACGAATGGCTCAAACGATTGTGAAACAGTGGTCGCCGGAGGGATTGGCGGCGAAAGTGAGTGATCCGGTAGGGTCGCCAGGGGGAAAATAACGAGTCAGGAGACCTGGTGCCCGGGGCGGGAGTCGAACCCGCATGACCTTGCGGCCAGAGGATTTTAAGTCCCCCGCGTATGCCATTCCGCCACCCGGGCGTGATCGGTGCAAGCGTAACTTACCAAATTGCTCGCCGCAATGGCGCGGCGACCGGGTCCGGCGGCAAGCAACTCCGGAACGGGTCGCGGCAATAAGGGAGGAATTCCACACGGGCTGACACGCCGGGCTTATCGGTGCCCTTCGCATCGTCGCGGCCAAACCGTCGCGGCATCACGTCGTAGCGAAGTGAATTTCTCTGGCGATTCTTAGCTTTGTGTATTGAAGATCGTGCGGGGCCCGCGGCGATTGCGGTCCTGAGGCTTTGATTCTTTCAAGGCATTGCCCATCTGAACGAGCAGCTTGCGCAACTTACCTCTCTCGTCCAGGTCCATGTCGATCACTTCAAACGCACGCGCCTGCGTATTGGCGTCGCGAATGATCGTCTGCGCGCGAACCTGCTTCTGCCCGGCGTTCAGCTTGATTTCGACGACGCTGCCCGGGTGGAGATTCTGTTCGGAAATCGCGACGCCTCCGCCCAGCGCCATTTCGGGCACTTCCACGCGGAAATTTTCCTTGAGATTGGTCGTGGCGCCCGAGACCGGCCGCTCCAAACGAAGCCGCGGATAGCGACGCTGGCGCGTGGCTGATGAAGACGGATCGGCATCGAGCGGCTCGATCGAAAGTTCAGCCGCACTCAGCCCGCTTTGCGGAAGGAAATTGCGCACCCAATTCGGATCGATTTTCTCCATCGCCTGCGCAGCCACAATTCGCAATTCGGCCGGATTCGCCCAACGAAATGTCTTCCGCGCCTCGGCGATCCGGCGCAGCACGGCCTCGGCGCCGGAAGTTCGCAGGCGGCCGAGAGCTTCCATCGCCTTCAGCTGCAGATAATTCGAAGAGTTTCTGGGCAGATCGCCTTCGGCGATTCGCAGCAGACGCATGTCGGCTGTCCGCTCGCCGGCCATGCCGATTTCGTCGATCGCCAAGGGACGAATCAACGTGTCGAGGTGATCGAAGAGTTCAAGCAACAGACGGCCGCGATCCGGCGCACCGCTCGAAGCGATCTGCCGCACGAGCCGGTCGTGCGCGGTCCGCTTCCATTCCTTCATCCGTTCGGGAAGAGACTGCTGCAGCGTGGGCATATCCAGCCGTGCCAGAATCCCCACAGTATCGATCGCAGTATGCGGATCGCCGTTCAGAAGCTGCTTGCGCAAGTGATCGAGGCCCTCGGGACCGAGCGATTCGATCATTGAAATCAGCAATTCGCAATCTTCGCGGAATCCTGCGCGGCTGAATCGTGTCGCGATGTTTTCCGAAGCAGCCTGCGGAACGCGGCGCAAGAGATCGGTCAGGCCCTTCGGCACTTCGCCAGACTTTAAGGCCTCATCGATAAATTCCGGAAGCTTGCTGTCGACTCCGATGCGTGGGCGCAAGCTCTTGCCAGTGCCCGGACGCTCGGCTTCCACAAACTCCATCAATTCCACCGAACGCTGCATCGCCGGGTACGAGCGCTTCACACCAGCCTCTTGGGAAAGGCGCACAAAGGCGGCGCTCATCTGGCTCTGCAGCTCGGACTCTTTCTCTTCTGCGAGTTGCAAACCGACCTGCCGTATCGTCTCGACCAGCAGCTTCTCGCTGCTGCTTGCATAGATGGATGCAAGTTCGGCGAGACCCATCGCCACTTGCTTGCGATGATCCGGCGCCTTATCGGAAATGAACGACGCATAACGGCTCAATACTTTTTCGGCCTCGTCGTTCTCGCCACGACCGCGCAACGCGTCGACGTATTCGCGGACCTTCGAACCCGGCACACACCACGCATCACCGCTCTCAAGCACCTGTTTGCGCTTCTCTTCCGGCACCTGCGTCCAGAATTCCTGTGCGAGCGTTTCGATGTGCGATTGCACGTCGAGTCCGGCGCGCGCCATACGCTCTTCGTAAACGCCGAGAATTTTCCGCAAGCCGTCGAGTTCGGAGCTCATGTCGCCGAGCATTTCGCGTACGGCGTTGACCTTCACGTCGCCACGCTCGTAGCTTTCGAGCGCAAATCTGACGGCCACGTGCTCGGCCAGCTTCAGCAACGTTGGCTTGTCTGAGGATTCGGCGGGAGCCTGTGCGGCCAAGGCGGAAAGCGCCTGGCTCACTGTGAATCGCGCGCGTCGCGGCAAGGCCGAAAGGCGCGATTGAAAAGAGGTCGGATCGATTTTCTCTTTCGCGTTTTCGCTGGTTCGCGCGATCTGCGCGAGCACCTGCAAGATGCCCTGCAGTTCCTGCTCCTGTAAGGTCATCAAGCCGGTCTCGACGGTCATCGAGCCGGGGCCGCCGCGCGCCGAACGCGCGCCCCGAATACCGGTCGACGCGCTCGTCCAGCGGCTTGAGGGCTCGCCGCCCTGACCTTGTCCAACCGGACCACCGCCCGGTCCGCCGCCGTGTGCGCCGACGCCGGAGGCCGGTCCCGCAAGACCTCCGCCTGCACTCCCCTGCGCCGCATCGGGCCTATTCAGCCAGAAGCCGCCTGCGTTCGGATCTACCTGGGTCCCAGTCGGAGTTCCACCGACGATGTTCCATCCCGATGCGCCGCCCGGTCCACCAATTCCCGCGACCGGTCCGTTGACTGCGCCAGATGGCGCTCCATTTCCGCCCGCCACGCCTTCGGGAGCCGAACCGTCGGTTTTATTCAGCCAAAACCCGCCGGCGTTGGGGTCGATCGGGATTCCGCTGCCGCCGCTGCCGCCAACAATGTTCCAGCCCGAGTTGCCTCCAACGGTTCCACCGACCGGGGCGCCGGTGCCTTGAAATGAGGCAGCTCCTTCGATTGTGGCTCCGCCACCGGCATAGGCCGAACCGCCTCCCGGTCCGTATCCCGATCCAAATCCGGATCCTCCGCCAGAGCCGAAGCCTCCACCTTGTCCGTCGCCTGAGCCTTTGCCCGGTCCGCCAGGCCCGCCTTTTGTTCCTTCCGCGGCGACGATCAGTTGCAGCAGCTTTTCTGGATCCTTGAACAGTTCATCCTGCTCGCTTGAACTCATGCCCAGCGTCCGCGCGGCCAACTGTGCGGCTACGGTGGATTTCGCTACCGCAGAATCCGCCGGCACGAAGCAGACTTCATTGACGTGAATGAACTGGTCGCCGGCCATCGCACTCTTGAGCTGTTCAGCGACGTAAGCCGGTTTCGTGTTGTTTCCGGACGGGAATGCGCGCACAAATTTCGCCAGGCTTGCCTGCGGAATATTGGGGCCGAAGTGAATACTGGCAATGCCCGCCGAAGAAAGCATGCGCGCGAAGCTCTTTTCGGTGGCAGCCGACTCGAGAGGCGTGCCGTCAAGTAAGAGTTGGTCTCCGGAGACGGCAAGCAAAAGCCCCGATTGCTCCTCGGAGCCCGAACCAAGAGCGGTCCGAAGTTCACTCCATGCAGTCTCGTATTGTTTGGCGGTGCGCGGATGCCCGAAGTCGTACATCCGCGCGAACTTGAGCAGGATGTTCAGGCTGCGCACGAAAGCGCGCGCCGCGGCAGTCCGCGTCGTGACTGAGGTCGCCATATTCTCTGAAAGTGTCCCTGCATATAAAATAGGAGGCACTCGAGAAACCAGCAATGGTACCAGTGTCCTTCTTAGTACTACCCGCAGGTCCTATTCGCTTGATGGGACTGGACGTAGGTGGCAGGGAAGAAAATTCCCATGTCTTCTTTCAGTCGCGCCGAAGCCACGCCTCCAACTCACTCACGTGGCTCAAGATAGCCATCGCACCCAGTTCTTTGAGCTTTGGCGCCCGCTGGCGGCGCTCATCGGTGCGACGGCGCAAGATTCCGAGGAACGGTACGCCCGCCGCCTTCGAAGCCAACGCGTCGTCGATGTTGTCTCCGAGATAGATCGCCGAGTTGGGCGGCCTTCCGTCAAGGATTTTCAGAAGTCCTTCCGGGTCCGGCTTCGGTTTTGACACCTCTTCGACGGTAACGATCTTGCGAAAGTATTGGCGTGTCTTGTAGCGCTCGAGCGTGTAGTCCAGTTCCTGCCAAACGCGCCCGGTAAATATCCCGAGTTCCGCCTTTTTTGCCAGCCGCCCGAGCGATTGACGCCCGAGCAGCCATTTCTCGCGAGTCGCGTTGCCGTCGCCGTTCTTGCCCCAATAAAATTCCAGAAACTTCTCCTTCACTTGGTCGAATTGCTGTTTGCCGCCGAGCGACTGCACCCAGGCCGTTGAAAGCTTCCAGTCGTCGTTATATCCCGAGCGGTTTTTCCATTCATGCAGCTGCCTGTGTGTCACACGCTTGCCGGTAAAGAACCTCACCGTCTCGAGCACGGTCACGTGAAACGATTCGTGCACATCAACCAGCACTCCGTCCACATCAAACACAATGATCTCGGGAAATTTTCGCTTCACTCTATTTTTCCGTTCTTGGGAATATTTTCGATCGGCAGGCAAATTCAGGGCTGCGGCTCTTCGGCCTCGCCAAGCCCTGACCCAGACGAATCCTCGACGTCAAGCGCTTCGCCACCAGACGTCTCCGCCGGTTCCGCGCTGACTCCTTCCAGCACGTCAGACGACCACGCATCACCACCGGCAACCGCCGGCGCTTCAACAAGCGGCGCCTTCGGACTCTCGGTAGCCGCGGCTTTGGCAACGACGGTAGCGTTCTTGACCTTCTCCTTGCGAATCGCAAGAAGATCGCCGAGAAATTCCACGATTTGCATTACACCGGAACCGTCCGCGTCGCGCTCCGGGTTGTAGCCAGTCACTTCGATCGCCGCCAGCTGCTTCTGCGTGGCAAAAACCTCAAACGCCTCGCGCACCGCAACCGGGCTAAGTCCGCCCGACGAAGGCAAGTTCGTCGATTGGAAGCCCGCAATCACGTCGACGTCGAAATGCAGCACAAATTCGTGCGCATTTCCGTGAATTCGCTCGACCGCTTCGGTCGCCGCTTTCACTGGCGTCTTGCGTCGAATGTCTTCGGCCAGGTATCGCCGCAGAGGAGAAATTTGCAGGGCCTGTTCCTCGGCGGGATCGAGCCGGCTCACGCCAAACAGGGCCAGATCGGGCTCCCGCACCAGCGGTGGCTCGCTCCAAAAGCGAACCATCTCCGAAGCCCCGCGCCCAATCAGATGCGACGTCACCATTCCATCCACGCAGCCCGACGTCGTTGTCGCCGGCGTCTGCAAATCCGCGTCGGCATCGGCGTAAAGCAGGCTCACGTGTCGAAAATAACGCCGCAGACCGGCCATAACCGCCAGTGCAATCGAACAATCGCCGCTTAAGATCAACGGAAGCGCGCCGGACTTTGCTGCGATTTCCACCCTTGGCTTAAGCGCTTCGAGGCCCGCCAGCACGCGCGGCAAATTTCGTGCGCGCGGACTGTCGCTATCCTCCTGATACACTTGCAGGGCGTCGTCACCCATATCGACGACTTCAAACCCGATCGATTGAAGTTTGGAAACCAGACCTGCTTTGCGGAAAGCGGCGGGTGCGCCTTCACCTCCCGGCGCGAGAGCGGCGGCGCTCATCGGCGCGCCGAGCAGAGCAATTCGACTATCCTGGCGGACGATTTTGACCGCCACTCATCCTCTCCTTCGCTGCGCCACGCAACTGGCGCGGTCGCGCCCAAGCGCTGCAATGAGCAGCGTTCAGTTTGCTGCGGTGCGTTGCGCCGCAGCCAGTTCTGGAGGAATCGTGAAACGCACGTCTTCGCGAATCAATTCGATGTCGCGATGATTCGTAAACCCGAACGCAGCCAGACGCTGGCTCACCTGCTCGACCAGAATTTCCGGAGCCGAAGCGCCGGCCGTCAGTCCAATCGCCTTCACACCGGCAAGCGATGGCTCATCGATGTCGTTCGCGTCCTCGATCAACCGGGCCTGCACGCCGGCACGCTGGGCAACCTCCACAAGCCGGTTCGAGTTTGAACTGTTTGCAGAGCCAACTACAAAAATCAATTCGACTTCGCGGCAAAGCGCTTCCACCGCTTCCTGCCGGTTCTGCGTCGCGTAGCAAATATCGTCAGACGCGGGCCCCGCAATCGCCGGGAAGCGCTCGCGTAAACGCGCAACAATTTCCTGCGTGTCGTAGAGGGAAAGCGTCGTCTGGGTCAGGAAAGCCAACCGCGTCGGATCCGGCACTTGTAGCTGATCAACTTCTTCGATTGTGCCGACCACAATTGTCTGATCCGGCGCCTCGCCCGATGTTCCAACAATCTCCTGGTGGTCGCGGTGTCCGATCAAAATCAGCGTGCGACCTTCGCGCGCGAACTTCAGCGCTTCCAGGTGCACTTTCGTAACAAGTGGGCAGGTGGCATCGATCACGCGCAGCTTGCGCTCTTTGGCTTCGCCGCGCACGCGGGGCGGCACGCCGTGCGCGCTGAAGACGAGCACCGCGCCTTCTGGCACTTCTTCGATCGTCTCGACGAAAATTGCCCCGCGGCGCCGCAGCTGGTCAACGACGTAGCGGTTGTGCACAATTTCGTGGTGAACGTACACGGGGCTGCCGAACGCACCCAGCGCGAGCTCGACGATATCGACCGCGCGCACAACTCCGGCGCAAAATCCCCGCGGTCTGACGCGTACAAGCGTCTTAGCTCCGTTCGTCCCCTGAATATTGGTAAGCGTCAATGGCTTCTCCGGACTACACCTCTACCCAGGCTGATTTTACCCGAATCAGCACGCCTGCCGCTACCATCTGTTTTTGGTTGTGCGCTCTCAGTTGAGCACAAACGCGTAGATCGAATCGCCACCCGCCACGAGCACGTACTGATGACCGTCCATCATGTACGTTTCGGGAGCGTTGGAAATTCCTCCCATGTGCGAATGCCACAGCGCCTTGCCCGTCGCTGCGTCGTAGGCCACGAAGTTCCCGCCCGCGTCGCCGCCAAACAGCAGCCCGCCCGCCGTTGTCAGCAGGCCCGTGCCGCCGCCCTGACCGCCCTCGCCCGGGAACATATGGCGCCACACGACTTTACCGGTCTTATAGTCAATCGCATCGATCGAATTACCAGTCGAACCTACGCCATCTTCTTCCTTACCGCCAAGGCCCATCGCGCCGCGCGGATCGGTTTCGGTGAGGTAATACATCGAATAAGAATCATGCTCGGGCACGTAGAACAAGCCCGTCTGCGGGCTGTATGCCGGTGGCGGCCAGTTGGTAATGCCGCCATTGCTCGGCGAAACCAGCGACCCAGGCACGGTCGAATCCTTCTCAGGATCCGGGTAAGGTTGGCCTTTTGCGTTCAGCGGTTTTGACCAGTTCGCCGAGACGCCGAACTTGCTGGTCAGCAAGTGTTCGCCCGTCAAACGGTCGAGCACGAAAAAGTATCCGTTGCGTGTCGCTTGCAAAACCATCTTGCGGGGCTTTCCGTTCCAATCGCCGTCGATCAGAACAGGCGTCTGCGTCGAATCCCAGTCATGCGTGTCGTGCGGCGATGTCTGGTAATACCAGGCCATCTTTCCCGTATCGACATTCACTGCCATCAACGTGCAAGTGAAAAGGTTGTCGCCCACGCGCGTCTGCGGAGTGTAGGCGGGAGTCGGATTGCCGGTTCCGAACATATAGAGGTGCGTGTCCGGATCGTAGGAGCCCACCGTCCAGACTTGCGCGCCGCCGTGGCTTGCCGCGTCCAGACTCGGCCACGTCTCCACGCCTGGATCGCCCTTATCCATCGGCACGGTGTAGTGCTTCCATTGCAGTTCGCCCGTTTCCGGGTCGAAAGATTGCAGGAAGCCGGGCGAGTCGAGGTCGTCGCCGGTTCCCACCAGCAGGTGGTTTCCGATCAGCAGAGGAGACATTGTCGAAAAATACTGTTCGGTGAAATCGGAGATCACCTTGTGCCAGCGCTCCTTGCCGGTCTTCGCGTCGAGCGAAACCAGATAATCGTCAGGCGTCTCGAAGAAAATCCAGTCGCCAGACATCGCCACGCCTCGGTTTCCGATGTGCGTGCCGCCTTTGGTCTTCCAGAAGTAGTGCCAGAGAACTGTTCCGTCGCGCGCATCCATCGCCCAAGCGTTGTCCGGCGTCGCCATGTAAAGGACGCCGTTCACTTCGAGGATCGATCCTACGACGCGCGCACCCTGAGCGGCGCCAGTCGGCTCGGGACCTTCGCCGCCTACGATCGTCGGTGCAGCGCCCGCGCCACCGCCAAACCCGTTGCCTTCCCCGGCCGTCAGATGACCGATCCAGGCGAGCGAAAGATTCCTCACCGTCGTCTTATTGATCGCAGCGAGCGTACTGTAACGCTGCCCGGAATAATCGCCCGAGTACTGCGGCCACGAATTTGTCGCCGGCTTCAGCAGCGAGGCAGGATCAAGCCCTTGCGCCGCCAGCACCGCGGGCGGCGCGCACAACGCGATTATCATCAACAGCTTCATTGTTTTCGTCATTTCAGTGTCACCAAGTAAGCCGTAAGGTTGTGAATTTGGTCGTCGGTATATTTCGGCAACATATCGATGTGTGCCTGCAGAGGGTTGTGAATCTCCACTCTCGGCACGTCGCCGTCGCGGTCAAACGAAAGCCGGTTTCCGTCCGCATCCGTAAGCGAAACCAGAAAGTCGTCGACGTGATCGAGCTGCCCTTCGTAGGTTTTGCCCGATGCAAGTGTCACTTTCACGGTCGTTGGAGGAACAGGAATTCCGGCCGAGGGACCGCGGCCTCTGCCGCCTCCACCGCCCGAGACCAGCGCGTTTTGCACCGCCTTCGGCTCCATTTTTCCGCCGATGCCAGCCAGATCCCCGGTCGCTGAATGGCAGGTCGAGCACTTGCCCGCGCCGTTGAAAAATGCTTCGCCGGCCTTGGCGTCACCAACGACAATGTTGGGAGGAACGTCGCGGCTCGCATCGTAGCCGGCCACGCGGAAACTGTGAATGAATGCGGCGATGTCGGAAACTTGGGCCGTTGTGAGGTCAAACTTGGGCATGCCGCGATCCGGTCGCCCGTTCTGAACGACCACCGCGATCGCTTCGCCGTTCTGGTCGTTCATTACCAGCTGCGAACGCAACAGGTTCGGACCGCCTTCACCACCGCGAGCGTCCGAACCATGGCAAAAAGAACAGTTCACACTGAAGGTCTGTCTCCCGCGATCGATCGCTTCCTGATCTGCCTGGGCGTGCTGAGGATAAGCGTTTGCAAAGCCGCCGGCGCCGCGGCCTCCGCGTCCAGCTTGCGCGCCGCCCGGGGCCGGCGTTTGTGCTGCTCCACCTGCAGGCGCCGCAGCACCCTGCGGAGCCTGCCCTGCCACCAGAACCGCCGCCCCCGCCGTAAAGAGAAAGGCCGCGAGCGTAAAGCTCTTGGACAGCTTCAAATCACACCTCCGACCTGAGCAGAATCGCAGATGCCGGGCACTTTATCACGATCCAATGGATTTCGTAATCCCGGCGGAGTGAACCTAGCGTCCGCCGCGCCCCTACGCTACGCAACGCTCCCCTTTAGCTTCGACGTACGAAACCGCTCGCAGGTAACAACCAAAATGCGCGCTGAAAAATCTAGTGTCCCGCTACAGCCAAATCGCGCAAACCGAAGACAAAGAGCGCATGGCCAGCCGACATCGCCACATATTGCTTGCCGCCAACCTCGTAAGTAATCGGAGCCGACGCCATCTGACCGCCAGTGATCGCTTTCCACAAAATCTTGCCCGTTCGGTCGTCGATGACGTGGAAATAACCTTCACGATTGCCGGTAAAGAGCAGATCCGATGCGGTCGTCAGGATGCCGCTGTCGCTCACGTCGTTCATCTTGACTACCCATTTCTTTTCGCCCGTGACCGGATCAATCGCCTGTACCTCCCCGTGCCCCACTTCCTCGGTCCACGTGTTAATCGGCCCTCGCGCCAGATTCGGCAGCGGAGACCGGGGAATCGTCGGCGTCACGCGTCCCGTATTTGAAGGCTGCTTCACATAAACGGCGGAATAGTCCTGCCAAGCGGTGACGTAAAACAGTCCCGTCCGTGGACTAAACGATGGCGAGTACCAGTTCGTTCCTCCTTGAATGCCCGGAAAAACCTGGTTCCCTTCAAGCGTCGCTTCACCCTGCGGCGAGCGAATGGGCCGTCCGTTTTCATCGAGTCCAGTCGTCCATGTCTGTTTCACAAACGGCTTGCCACTTAGAAATTTCCCCGTCGCGCGGTCAAGTACATAGAAAAATCCATTCCGATTCGCCCACAAAACCACTTTTCGCGGTGTTCCCTGCCAGGTAATATCGGCGAGCACCGGCACCTGGATCGCGTCAAAATCCGCGCGGTCGTTTGGCGTGAACTGGAAATGCCACTTCAGTTTTCCGGTGTCCGGGTCGAGGGCAATCGCGGAATCGGTATAGAGGTTGTCGCCGAGCCGGCCTTCCCAGTCGTAATCAGGCCACGGATTTCCGATGCCCCAGTAAAGAAGATTCAGATCCGGATCGTAAGAGCCGGTCATCCAGCTCGAACCTCCGCCGCGCTGCCAAGTCTCTGCCGGCCACGTCTCGTTGCCGGCTTCGCCGGGACCAGGAATCGTATTGAATTTCCAGACCTGTTCGCCTGTTTCTGCCGAATAGGCGGTGACGAACCCGCGAATTCCGCTCTCGGCCCCCGCCATCGCGACGATCACCTTATCCTTCACTACGAGCGGCGCCTCGGTGATTCCGTAGCCAAAGCGGTTATCGCCAAGCGGCGAATCCCAAAGCAGGTGACCATCTTTCGCGTCGACAGCGACAAGATGGCCATCAACGGTTCCCATAAACAGGGTGTTGCCCAAGATCGCCAGGCCGCGATTCACCAAGCCGCAGCAAAGGTGAGCCTCGCTCGGAACCGGATAGTGATAGACCCAGAAAACGCGGCCGCTCTTGGCGTCGAGGGCGATGATGTCATCGGGCGGCTGCGTCAAATAGAGCACTCCGTTCACAACCAGCGGCGTGCTTTCCAGCTTTTGCAGCGATTCGGTCTGAAAGACCCACTTGATTTCTAGGTCTTTTGCGTTCGCAGGCGTGATCTGGTCTAGCGCGCTGTAGCGACGTCCGTCGTAAGACCCCGAATAGGTGAGCCAGTTCTGCGGCGTGCTCTTTGCGTTCAGGATCTGCTGGTAGGAGACTTGCGCGGAAACGCTCGAAGCTAAAAGCAACAGAGCGAGTGCCCAGAAATATTTCATCGACCGCCTCCCGTTGTTTGCGCTGGCGCTGCTTGCGGCGCTGGGGCCGCGCCACCGCGCCCGCCTGCACCGCCCCGACCTGCTCCGCCGCGCCCGGCTCCGAACCCCGCGCCAACTCCGGGCCCTGATCCGTAGGTCGTTGGTGTCGCAGCGGATGACTTGAGCGACGCAAGATAGGCGACCAGATCACCGATCTGATCGTCGGAGAACTTCCCTTTCAGAGAAGGCATCGGCGATTCGTTCAGCACGGTCAGCGAACGCAGATCCGATTTTTCGAGCGATACAAGATTTTCGTGTTCGTCGATCACCTGAACGGTGTAGGTATCCTCGTTCAGTCGCCGTCCAGTGATCACTTTTCCCGAGTTCGTTACCGCGCGCATCAACCGGTTCTCCGGGGTTCCTGCTGCGACCGAGTTCGGATCCAGCAGCGCGCGCTCCAGATAGGAAGGAGGGTGCAGCGTGCCCGTGTCGCTCAGGTTCAACGCCACACGCGAACCAGCGCTGCCTACTCGGTGGCAGTTAAGGCAGCCGCCTTCACCATTAAACAGAGCCTTGCCTTTCGCCGGATCGCCCAGCTTCACCACCGCCGAAGTGTCTTTGCCCATCGATCGGATGTAGGCGACCAGGGCTGCGATATCCGAACCGGGCAGATCGTGCGGAGGCATCGCGGTGCCAGGCACACCGTTTCGGATGATCACCATCAGGTCATCGTCGGTCGACCCGTGCAGAAACTGGCCGGTGCGCAAGTTGACGCCTGGAACGCCCGAGCCGTCGGCATGGCATTCCCGACAATTTTCCCCGTAAAGAGTGGCGCCGCGATCGACCTGAAACGCCTTATAGTCGTCAGCCATCTGCTGCGCGCCAAGCGGTCGGTGGGGAGGTGGGATAAGCAGCAGAAATGCGCCCGCAAAAGGCGCAATATGGCGGAAATGAAAACCACAAGGCGAGACCCGATTCACCGGTAGCCCCCGTTCGCCTCGCTGAAGTTCGCGGCGGCGCTCCGTTGCAAATACTTCGGGGAAGATACAACGGTTCTAGATGCGGTGCAATGGCTGGAAATCGGTCCCGAAACGGAAAATGAAAAACAGCGGAAAAAGAAAAAGCGGGAACGGTCGTCCCGTTCCCGCGCCAGGGATAGAGATGCTTACTTGGTTGTTTCCGACGGAAGATGTCGAATGGAGTTGCGCGCGGCCACTTCCAGCGCTTCGTAAGAACGGCGCGCGGAGTGCGCGGCAACGCGAATACCGGTTTCGGTTAGATCGATGCTCTTGAGGCCAATCGTTCCGAGAGCGTAGCAGATCCCCACAACGGCCATCACCGCGACAAAGCCGATGATGAACAGCAACTCGGCGGCGAGAAGCTCGCGCACGAAGTAGATCTGCAGCACGAGCAGAATCGCGAGGCCACGAAGAAAGGGCCGGCGAATCTTGGGCTCGTTCCACCCTTTCACGATCAGATCTTTGGCCTGTACCAACAGCTTGTTCATTCCTGTTTACCTCACCTGTCCTTCCGTACAGTTTGATGCAATACGAAGCCCAAAAGACTCGCACCACTAACCCCATGAAAGTGGACGAGTTGCCACATGAGGTACAGGTCGCAGAGGAAAAACGTTTCCGATTATCGGAAGAAATTCTATGGTCTTTAGGACAGGTACTATGGAGTACTGTTGACCGAGTCGGCCAACAAATTTCGTCTACTTGAAAACGCGGATTCGAGTTTCTTTCGCGGCGAAACTCTTCTAGCGTCCGTCGAACGGATACTTGTTCTGCGCGAGAGTTGCTTGCGCGATCTTTCTGCGCAGCGCGATCGCATCCAACGGAGCGTGTTTTGTGAAGCGGCGCAGCACTGCAAGTTGCGTCACGAGCGTATCACCTTCGACCGTTGCGGCGATCGCCGTGCGCGCTTCTTTCTCGATTCTATCGACGGCGTCGTAAATGTAGGTCCGCGCCGCATCTGCCATTGCGCTTGCGGCTTCGTTCTGTTTCGCCGCGGCTCTCTGCGCGCGCAGCAGCGACGATTCCATGGCGTAGATCTCGATCACGATGTTCGAAAGCGCTGCCACGATCTCTTGCCGCTCCGCCAGTTTGTCGGCAAATCTCTGCACAGCGGCGCCAGAAGCGAGCAAAAATGCCTTCTTCGACTGGGCAATCGACTGTTCCTCGGCGGCGAACGCGCCGGTCGGCGCCTCCTCAAATGACGGAGCGGCAAGAACCTCGTCTGCCAGCTTTTTCCCCGCCGCGATCAACGGCAATGCGCCGGTCATCGCGCGCTTCATCAGCATCTGGATGATCAGCATCCGGTTGATTTCGTTCGTACCTTCAAAAATTCGGTTGATCCGGCTGTCGCGATAGGCGCGCGCCATCGGATAGTCCTCGTGGAAGCCGTAGCCGCCAAAAATCTGCACGCCTTCGTCAACGCAGTAGTCGAGAATCTCGCTTCCCGTGACTTTGCAGATCGAGCTTTCGATCGCGTATTCCTCCAGCGTCTGCATGGCAGCCTTCGTTTTGTCGGCGCCCGACTCGGCTGCCGCGACGGCCGCCTCGATCATTCCCGCCGTGCGGTAGATCATGGATTCAAGCGCATAGGTCCGCACGGTCATTTCGCCAAGCTTCGCCTCGATGAGGCCAAAATCGGCAATCGGCTTTCCAAACGCCGTCCGCTCCTTCGCGTACCTGGCTGAATCTGCGATGGCTTTTTTCGCTCCACCCAGGCAATACGCGCCCAGCGAAAATCTTCCGGCGTTCAGCGTGTTGAACGCGACGATGTGGCCGCGCCCAATCTCGTGCAGCAAATTTTCTTTGGGGATCGCCGCGTTCTCGAAAAAGAGCGGCACCGTTGAACTGCCCCGGATACCCATCTTGTTCTCTTCTGCGCCGACCGAAAATCCAGCCGTCCCGCGCTCGACGATGAAGCAGGAGAATTTTTCTCCATCCACCTTGGCAAAAATAGTGAAAATGTCCGCGAAGCCCCCGTTGGTAATCCACATCTTCTGGCCGTTAAGGATCCAGCTGTTGCCGTCCGCCGAGAGCACGGCACGCGTCCGCGACGCGAGAGCGTCGGAGCCCGCTTGTGGTTCGGACAGGCAGTAGCAGGCGAGCCATTCGCCCGTGGCCATCTTGGGCAGATATTTTTTCTTTTGCTCTTCGGTGCCGAAGTACACGAGCGGAATCGTGCCAATGCCGCCGTGCCCACCGTGCGCCACAGCCAGCGACGCGTATGCCGCGAGCTTTTCCGCCATCACCGTCGTCGAAACCTTGTCGAGCTGCGCGCCGCCGTATTGTTCCGGTACAAGCCCACCGAGCAGCCCGATCTCTCCGGCCTTTTTCAGCAGCTCCGGCAGAACGCCCTTCTTGTGTTGCTCAAGTTCGGGAACGCGCGGAAGCACCTCTTTGGTGACGAACTCTTCGGTTGTTTGGCCGATCAGGCGCTGATCGTCGGTCAGGTTCGCCGGCGTAAAAATTTCTTCCGGAGCCGCCGTCGCCACCAGAAACGCGCCGCCCCGCCGCAGCTCCTGCAAAGTTGTCGTCGTAGCCATGTTCGTCACCTCGGTCGTCAAACTCGACCTCGTGCGGTTTCCATTTTAGCCCTTGTTGCAGCCCCGCGATCAGTGTCGATTCGAAATTATGTTGTAGCTGATAACAAACGGCTTGCGGCCGTTTCCCATCGTCCCCTGTGTCGATGGAGGGTGTCATGTAAATACTACGTAAGGCCGGATTACGTGGAAATCGCATTCGCATCGTGGACACACGGCAAGGAAATCCTTTTCATCTAGAAAAAACCGTAAGGTATACAGGTAGCTGGGGTCCGAGGGGCAGTCATGCAAGGCACAGAGGCCATTCCGGGGACACACTTTCCCGCCGAAACCGATGAAGTTTCCGCAGTCGACACAGAGGCGAGCGCAAACGCGCAAAAATACTTCGCCGAATCGGTGAGGACTTTCACATCGAGGCTTGACGCGCTTACGGCGAGCCGCGCCGGGCGCTACGCGGCAGCTCTCGCTCTCACCGCGATCGCTCTGTTCGGGCGTTGGATGATGGTGCCGGTCCTCGGCGACCATGTTCCCTTCGCACTGGTGTACGGAGCCGTAGTGCTTTCTGCGTTGCTCCTGGGACTGGGTCCTTCGATCGCAGCAAGCGTCATGGGCATCGTTTGCGTGCGGGTGTTCTTCGCGCCAAACGGGTTCTTCACGATATCGAGCGTGTACGAACTCTCGGAAACCTTGACCTACATCGGCGGCTGTTTCCTCATCACCGGCGCCGCGGAAATGACTCGCCGCTCGAAAGAAAGACTAAAACTCGCCAACCTCGAACTCGCGCGCCGGGCCGAGGCGCTTTCGCTGTTTAACGAGGAGCTCGAGAAGCGAGTCGTTGAGCGCACCATGCAGCTTAAACGAGCCGAGGAGTCCGCGCGGCAATTGGGCGCTCAGGTCCTGCGGTTGCAGGACGATGAGCGGCGCCGAATCGCGCGCGATCTGCATGAAAGCGTCGGACAAGCGGCCGCTGTTCTGAGCATGAATCTTGGTCAACTCGAGCGCTCCGACAGTTTGAGTCCGCAGGATTCGGTGATCGTCTCAGACACCAAGGCCATCGCAAAAAACGTGGCCGAAGAGGTGCGCACGATTTCCTACCTGCTGCACCCGCCATTGCTTGACGAAATGGGATTGCCGTTGGCGCTCAAGTGGTACGTGAAGGGTTTCTCGCAGCGAAGCGGGATAGACACGGATCTAGAACTTTCGAGCGACTTCGGCAGATTGCCGGGGGATTTGGAGATTGCCATCTTCCGCGTCGTACAGGAGGCGCTGACCAACGTGCTTCGCCACTCGGGCAGCACTCGCGCTTCGGTACGTTTGCGGCGGTTCGCCTCGAGCGTGGAAGTCGAAATCATGGACGAGGGCAAAGGCATTCCCGTCGACGAACAGGGTGATTTCGCGTCAGGCGGAATGCTGGGCGTCGGTTTGCGCGGCATGCGCGAACGGGCGGTGCAACTCGGCGGTCGGCTCGAATTGCATTCGACCACCCGAGGAACGATCGTGATTGCAAAGTTTCCGGCGGGAATGGTAGAAGCCGCGCCGGTCGCCGATCAGGCAGTCGCCTGACGGAACGGCTGCGAAATCATGCCACGCGCTCGAAGATGCCCGCCGCGCCCATGCCTCCCCCGATGCACATGGTGACCATGCCGTAGCGCGCGCTGCGGCGTTCCATTTCTCGCAGAATCGAAGCAGTTAGCTTCGCACCGGTGCAACCGAGCGGATGGCCGAGCGCGACGGCGCCACCATTCACGTTGACGCGCGCTGGATCGATTCCCAACTGTTTCATCACACTCAGCGACTGCGCCGCGAACGCCTCGTTCAATTCGAAAATGTCGATGTCTTCCAGCTTCAATCCGGCCAGCTTCAGCGCTTTCGGAATGGCGTACACCGGCCCGATGCCCATGATTTCCGGAGGGCATCCCGCGGTCGCATAGGCCGCGAAGCGCGCCATGGGTCTCAGTCCCAGTGATTGCGCGCGTTCGGCACTCATCACGACGGCGGCGGCCGCGCCATCACTCATCTGCGAGCTGTTCCCTGCCGTGACAACACCCTGTGCGTGAAACGCAGGCTTCAATTTCGCGAGTGCTTCCAAAGAAGTATCGGCGCGCGGACCTTCGTCAACTTCGAAACGCGTATTCACGACCTTCGGCTTTGTCGATGCGCTTCCGTTGCCGTTCGCCTCGACGTAGGTGTACGACGCCTCATAGGGCACGATTTCGTCTTTGAACTTCCCCGCGGCGATGGCCGCGACGGCCTTCTGGTGACTGGCGAGCGAAAACGCGTCGGACTGTTCGCGCGTGATCGAATACTTTTTCGCCAGATTTTCAGCGGTCAGGCCCATGTTGAGGTAGGTGTCCGGATAGTGGTCCATCAGCCACGGGTTCGGCGCGACTTTGTTGCCGCCCATCGGCACCAAGCTCATCGATTCGGTACCGCCTGCGACGGCGACGTCGCCCTGCCCGGCCATGATGCGTTGTGCGGCGATGGCGATCGATTGCAAGCCGGACGAGCAAAAGCGGTTGATCGTCATCGCCGGCACGTCGACCGGCAGTCCTGCGCGCAAAGACGCGATGCGCGCAACATTCATCCCCTGTTCGGCTTCGGGCATTGCGCAGCCGATGACCACATCTTCAACGTCCTTGGCCTCGAGACCTTTTGCGCGTGCGATCGCTTCGGAGATCACGGCGGCGGCAAGATCGTCCGGGCGCGCGGCGCGCAGTGTCCCCTTTCCGGCTTTGCCAACGGCGGTTCGGACCGCGCTCACGATGACAGCGTCTCGCATTTTTTCACCTCACGCTCGCCTATTGGATGCTCTTGCCCCTCAAAATGCAACAGCGCCGGCCGCGTTCTCCGCTATGGCGGATCAAGCGAACCGGCGCTGCGCGAAACTGGTGCCCCGATTACTGCTGTTGGAAATGGATCGTCACGGTGACCTGGGTTTCGATTGGTGTTCCATCGAGGGTTCCAGGCGCGTACTTCCAGCTCCTCATCGCCGCCAGGGCGGAGGCCTGCAACGTCGCAGGGCCGGAGACGACCTTCATCGTGCCCACATTCCCGGCCTTATCGACTTGCGCTTCGATGACCACGTTACCGGATATGCCGGCCTGGCGCGCCGCGGCTGGATAAGTCGGCGGCACCGAGCGCAGCAGCTTCGGCTGGACGATCTGGCCGCCGACGCGAACTGGCGGAGCTGGTGGCGGAGGTTCGACGCCGGACGATGAACTGAGCACGTCGGGAACAGCAGCTGGAAGCGCAGGACCACCAACGACCGTGGGCGCTGTGGTGTCAACGTTGTGCAGTCTGCGCTGCACGATTGGACGTGGATTGCTGATTGCAAAGTTTTGCACGGGGGGCGGAGCGGCTGCGGGCTGGGCCAGGCGGGCCGCAGGGGCGTTTGCCCCGCCTCGCGGCTGAGTGGCTGCAGGTTCCTGGACAGACGTCTGAACCGGCGCTTGGGCAAGGGTTCGGCTCGGGCGATCGGTTGAAGTTTCAGCCGGTGCAGGCGCTGGTGCCGCCGCAAAGCTGTTCGCAGCAGACTGCGTCGGTTGCGCAGCCGGGGCGGTCTGCTCGACGGGCGGCGCCGAATTGCTCGCCGCTGCAGCCGCCTGCGAAGACGTTGATGGATGCTGGCGGAAATAGAACGCGCCCCCGGCGAGTCCCGCAACGAGGAAAAAGGCGCAAGCAGCCATCCACATCCAACTATTGCTGCGCGCTGCCGACGCTGACGCGGAAAGCGAGGAATCGGCACCAAGAGTCGGGGAGAACTCGTTTGTGTGGCTGGTGTGCGCTGGCGCGCTTCCACCGAGCGTCAGCGTTCCGAAAGGGCGCGACGACTGCGGCGCTTCGACTTCTTCGACTTGCTCTTCAACCGCGGCCAGCTCTTCCTCGACAGGGTCGGGCGGAGGAGCGACGCGCGCCGGCGGAGGGGTCAACTTCGCCGGCGCAGCCGGAGCCAAGTGACCCGACGGTGCCGAAGCGCGCGGCGGAGGAGGAGGCGGTGGAGCAACTTGCGAAACGGGCGGAGCCGGTATGTGCTTGAGATCGGTCGAGGAAGCCGACGGCTGCACTTCCTCTTTGGTTCCGATCGATGCGAAAGCCGAAGCGTTCTTGGGGGCTGGAGCGGGAGTCTTAGGCAACGG
>DATMLZ010000008.1:0-15961 GCA_035569955.1 Candidatus Acidiferrum sp. | reverse complement strand
GCCCGCTGTCTGAGATTTCGAAGTCTTCGGGTTTCAGATCGCGGACAGCCGCGCCGTGGGAATTCGTTGCGACGACGTCCACGGTTACGAGGCGGGTTTTGACCTGAAGCGGCGATGCCGGCGACGGCGGTGCTTGAGATGCGGACGGTGATGGCTGCGACGCGGTCGGTGATTGCGCGGCTGCGACGATTCCGAACGCGGCGCTCGCCGCGAGTATGAAAAGCCTGCCAAGAGGAGAGGGGTAGATACGGGCCATGCGTCCTCGTTTACTTATCCGTAAGAAAGAATGACGTGAGGAGCATGCCATAGGTTTCATGCAGGACCAAACGGCGACGACAAGATCTGCGATGGTTCGTCCGGATTAATTCTGCGGCGGATTCCTGGAACCCGGTGTCGCCGAGGCGGGAGCCGACTGGAGCTTGGCGATGAGCTTTTGGGCGTCCGGAGCGTAGAAATCGTTGGGCAGGTCGTGAACGAACGTTTGGAACGCAACCAGCGCTTCGGCGTTGCGACCCAAAGCGAAAAGAGCCTCGCCGAGGAGGTATTCGGCCTCGCTGGGCGACTTGCTGAACTTGATTGCGTCGCTGGCCTGCTGGCGGGCTTTCTCGTTTTCTTTCGTATCGATATAACCGACGCCCAGGAGCCAGTGGGCAAAGGAGTTTTGCGGCGCGAGCTCGACGGCTTTCTCGAGGGGCTCTATCGACGCGGCGAAATTGAGCTGCAAGAGCCGCAACTGTCCCATGCCGACCAGCGCGCTGACGTTGGTCGGATCAAGTGAAGCGGCGCGAGCGAAGAAGTCCTGCGCTTTGTCAAAGTCCTTGGTGGAGAGATAGAGCCTGCCGAGCATGTTGTTCACTTCAGGGTTTCCGGGCGCGAGCTTGTAGGCGGCCCCGAAATGCTTTTCCGCCTCGGTGTAATTCAAGGCACGCATCGCCCGGAGCCCGTCATCGACTTCTTTCTGCGCTTTGGGGGCGAGGAGCATTCCTTTGGCTCCAGCGCCCGACGAGGGATCATCGGTTTCCATATGCACGCTGACGTCGACGGTGCCGAAATCCATCACTTCGGCTTCTCCGTTTCCCCTTTTGAAGCCCGGTAGATCCACTTCAATCGTATATCTGCCGCCAAGCAGGCGAGTAAATTGCGCGGTCCCGTTGCTCGAGGTGGTTTGTAACTCGCGGGACATGTCCCCCTCAGGCCAAATCACGACGTGCGCGGGCAGGTCGATCGGTTGATCGTTGTCGCCGACGACTCGAATGAGAACGGCTCCCGCGCCCGACTTTGAGATAGGCATCATCTGGGCAGCAAGGATACTGGCGGTGGCTGCGAGCAATGCAATCGTCAGTAACAGGCGCGACACTCGCCACACCTCGCCGCTCAGGTGGTTTGGGCGATCGACTTTCGTTGAAGCAAGGATCACGCCAACCTCCGCTGGAAGGAGCATCGTGACCTGAACTGAGTTGGTTAGAGGCTATACCCGGCCGTGGGCGGCGTCAATCGCGCTGGTTCGCCTGCGTCACCAGTTTTTGGCGATGACAGCGATGATACGGGCGAGCGAATCGACGTCGCGAGTGTCGATCACTTCAGCGGGCGAATGCGCGTAGCGAAGCGGCCAGCCGATGGCAACGTCGATCGAGCCGAACGGGACAAATTCCAAGCCGTCATTGCCGCCGCCTGTGGCGCCGTATTGCACCGGAATCTGATTGGCCCGAGCGAGGCTGACGAGGCGATCGACATCTTTGGGCGGCACAACGTTGGATCCATCGAGCGCACGGATCACAAAGCCATCGCCGATTCTCGCGCCGGCAAAGCGCGAAGATTCGAGCGGCGAATCAGAGCTGACGAAGGTATCGACAGCGAAGACGTAGTCGGGCGTACGGTGCTGGGCGGCCAGACGTTCGGCGAGTTTGCGAGCGCCGACGAGACCGAGTTCTTCGCCGGTCGAGAAAACGAAAGTGACGTCGCGATCTTTGAGCGGACCTCCCAGAGCGCGGAGGGCGGCGATCATGGCGGCGTCGCCGACGCGGTCATCGAAACTGCGGCCGTTAGCGCGGGTGCCGAGCAGTGGACGGTATTCTTTCCGGATTGTGAGGGAGTCGCCGACTTCGATGCCGAGTTTCGCGACTTCGGCGGGATTGTGAGCGCCTACGTCGGCGGGGAACAGATTTGTTTTCGCGGACGTGGGCCATTTGAAGCCGGGCTGGTCCCAACCGTCGGGCGGGAGCATGATGGCGGCGATGTCGTTATTTGCATGATGTACGATTGCGAAGTGAGCTTGGAAGAAACTGGTGTAGAAACCGCCGACGGGGACCGCTTCGAGAATGCCATCGCCGTCGATGGATTTCACTTCGTAGCCGATTTCATCAAGATGGCCGACGACGAGAATCCTGGGAGTTTTCAGGCCCGCAGGGGCCGAGCCGACCGGCACGATCAGATTGCCCGCGTCGTCGCTTTCCGGCCTGGCCCATTGCGGAAGCGCCTTTTTTACGCCGTTGGCAACTCGCGTTTCGTGATTACTGACACCGTAGTCCTGGACCAGGGACTTGAGAGAGTCGATTGTTGAGTCGCCAGGTAAATTGCCGGCACGAACTCCGGTGCCGGCCAAGGGAGTCGGGCGCCCCGATATTCGGCCGACGCCATAATGAATGCCGAGTACATCCACGAGCGCGTGAAAGTCCGAAAGGTTGATTGCTTCGACCGGAGTGTTGGGCCATGCCGTTGCAATGCCGATGTGCGCCCAGTCGCGCGGGTAGGCGATCGGGGGATCGTAGCCGGGATCGATAGGGTTGGCCGAATAATCCACGCCGACCGGGATTTTGTTTTCGTCGGCCTGATCTCTGAGAACGGCGCCGAAACCTGACACGCCCTCGACGGTTTGGTCGACGCCGAACAACACGCCGGCGCCGAGCCGGCGATGCGGTTCAAGATGCGGGTCGGTCCCGGCCGAAATCATGGAGCTTGGCAGCATGCGGCCGACGTAGAGAAGTTCGTCGCATGGCGTGGTGGCGAGGATGCGATGCAGGCCGCGGCCCTGGCTCCATGATTCGGTGACGAAGGCGATTGTGAGCGTGCCTGAGCTTTTGCTCCGGTCCATTCCCTCAAGCAGGGCCATCAGTGCCGCCGCACCGAATTTGTCGCCGACACCGGGGCCGGCAATTTCCGATCCGTTCAGACCGACCGTCGGTTGATTGATGACGACCGGGCTTAGAACGTCGACCCCGGCGCGGCGGACCTGGGCGGCGGATGTGGCGCCGAGGTCGACGTACATGTTGTCGATGTCGCGCGGATCGGGCGCGGCGACCCGTCCGGGCTCCAAATGGATGGAAAGGCCAGCGACGACGCCATTAATCCATCGTCCTTCTTTCGTGGCGATCTTGACCGGTTGCGCAGTGTAGAGTTCGTTGAAAACTCCGGGTAGAACCGATGCCGGAACGCGGCGGAGTCGGATGTAGCCGTCGGGCCGAATCTCGCCCACGACGTAGCCCGGCTCGTCGAATGGGGCGGCGAGTATCCGATGGGGCGACCCGCTGCCGATCGTGACGATTACGTCGCCGAGATTGTCCGTGACGGGATGGAATTGCGAGAGAATGCCACTGATTCTTTGCGATGCCTGGTGCTCGTAGCCTGAGACGCTCGGAATGTTGGCAAATTGCCCGAGGCTGACGTCGTCGTTGGAACCGGCCGACATGATTTGCGCGGACACTGGGCGCAACGCGACTGAAAACAGAACCAACGCGGATGCTGCCGCGAATTTGAGATTCATTTCGGGCGCAAGTCTAGCACGCGCACCGATTGCCGATCAGCGAATCGTCGGTTCCGCAAGCGATAGAGAGGAGCTTGAGCTTGGCAGATTGCTTCGCGTCAAAACCGGGAAAGAGCTTTTCGAAAACCGCAGGATCGATCGCCGGGGGCTGTCCGCGGCCGCCGTTGCTCGCGTCGGGATACATCACGCGACCGTGACAATCGCGAGGGCCAGTACGACGGCGACAAGCGATATTTTCCCCATATTTCCCCCAAACGGGTGGGCGCGTGTTTAGTTGTGTCCGGCAAACAGGCGGGCGATGGCGACCAGAAGTACGGCGCCGACCGTTGCCGCGGCAAGACTGCCAAAGAATCCCAGCGCCGAAATACCGAGACGGGTGAATATCCATCCGCCAATCACGGCGCCTATCAACCCCAGAATGATGTCCACGATGCAGCCGAAGCCGCGGCCGCGCGTCAGATGGCCGGCGATCCAGCCTGCCAGCAGGCCTACGACAATCCACGCAAAAAAACCGTTGATTGCAAAGACGGCAACGTGAGTTCTTTCCTGAAAAACCAGAGCGACGACACCCATTTCCGATTCCCCCGAACTATCCGTGGCAGAAAATATAGCCGAGACACTTATACACTAATTTGGCCGCTAGGAAGTCAGAGGCGTGGTCACCTGGTTGGGGAAGCAATTCGACAACATCTACTCCGACGACTTTCTTGTGGCTTGCGACTGCGCGCAACAACGAGATGATCTGATACCAATCGAGGCCGCCGGGCTCGGGCGCGCCCGTGGCGGGAACGATTGAGGGGTCAAATGCACCGACGTCAATCGTGAGATAAACATTGGGATTGAGATCCTCAAGAACCTTTGCAACCCAGGTTTTCAGCGGGAGACGTGCAACGTCTTTCGCCCAATAGATCTTTGTCTTCAACTGTGGAATTGCACGAGCCTCTTCCGCACTTATCGAGCGAATCCCCACCTGAACAGCGGGGCAAACTTCGAGCACGCGCCGCATGGCACAAGCATGGCTCGACGGGTTCGCGTTGTACTCGTCGCGAAGCTCCGCGTGGGCGTCAATCTGAAGAACGCTCAGGTTCTGAAATTTTTTCGCGACGGCGGTGACGATCGGAGGGGTGAGCGAATGTTCGCCGCCAAGTGTGACGGTCAGCTTATCGTCTTCGAGAAGCGCGCATTGAGCGGTGAAAATTTCGGTTAGAACGTCGTCGAGCGTGCCGTCCATGGTATCGATCGGCGGCAGCGTGTGGATGCCAATCTCTTTATACGGCTCGGTCTCGAGCTCCTCGTCGTACAACTCCAAATTCTGGCTGGCCTTGATGATGGCCGCCGGGCCGTTGCGCGTACCGGTCTCATAGGTCGTGGTGCGTTCAAGAGGCACGGGAAAAATCACGGCGCGAGAGGTCTCATAACGCGAATGCTCTTCGGGCAGGCCGCCGAAATTGTCAGGCGGCATCGGAGTGTATCGAGTCATCGGTTGTTTTACCTGGAAAGGGGCTCAGCTGAAACTACCTTACCTAGGGCGAAGAAGAATGGAAAGTATAAACGAGCCGCAATATGCTCAGTAAGCAACCGAGCGAACGGCTTCAGATTCTACCTAGCGGCTTAGTCGTCGTCTGAAAGAAGGATCGCAGCAGCAATGACGGTAGTCCAGAGGCCGCGCTTATCGCCGACCGCGGACTGGGTGATGTTCATGGTGCGGACGATTTTGTTGGAGATGCGATACACCTCTTTTTTCTCGTCCCACGAGAGGTCCGGATCAAATTCGACGTTAAGCGTGGTCGCGAGCATTTCGGCGGCCAGCTCTTCGGTATACTCGCCGGCAACTTCTTCGGTTTCGCCGAACGAGTGATGCTCGGAAAGATAGCCGTACATCGATTTATCGCCGGGCAGTGCGAGGCCCACCCCTGCGGCGATGAGGCGGTGCGGCTCGCGCGTCTGATTTTCGCTGATCACGGTGAATGCGACTTGGCCGGGCTTTAGGTGCTTCAAGCCTTCGCTGCGGGAAATGAGTTTGCAGTGCGGGGGGAAAATCGAAGAGACGCGGACGATGTTGCACGCGGCAATGCCCGCGCTGCGCAGCGCGAGCTCGAAGCTCGAGAGGCGCTCGCGGTGCTTCCCTACCCCCTTAGTCAGGAAAATTTTCTTCGCGACGAACGCCATATTGCGAGCCGGGTTGCGGTGCCTCCGCTTTTAGAGTGAAAAAAAATCGCGCGCAAAAAATTATCAAGCGCGTAAGGCGATGTCAATGTAATTCCATCGCTTGCCGCGCGCCAACGTTCCGTTCACAGTCTATTCACATTCGCTTTCCTGGCCGGGTAATTCGTGACATATCGCGTCAACTTGGGCCACCCCAGCGCTGCGAGCCAGAGGCGTCTAGTTTAGTCTCTTTTGATGCTCTAACGGTCGAACTATCCCGCCACCGCTCGGAAACGTCGATATCACCAAGCGAAGCTCTCTTCACCCAAACCCACGCTGAGCATCCCTTCAAGCGGCAGCACGTCTACCGGCAGGCCGCCGCTCCACAACGCCACGCTCACCAGCAGTTCCCTTCTTGAGGTCAGATCGAAGAGCGTCTTGACGAGACTGACTTCCAGGATCGTGTCATAGGCTGCCTCGACCGTTTCGGCCGTTCTCAGTAGGCAAACCCCGTCCCGCTCAACGACCACGCCCGAGAGTTTTCGATTCTCGATGCGCAGCGTGAGGCGCGTTTCGCGCGAATCCCAGAGCGTGACGCGCAGCTGGAACTCTCTCATATTTTCGATCGACTCCGAGTAGGGATCGACGCGCAAGAAAAGCTTGTCCTTGCTGAAGCCGTATAGGAATTCCCGCAAGACATACAAGCGGCCGTGCATCGCGCCACCTTGGCGCGACGTGGTGTAAATCCCCGCGCCGAGCCACTCGAAGTAGCTGCTCTCGCGGCCGTTGATTCTCACATCAAGGAAGGCCTCGGGCGGGATATTACGGCCCCGGTCGGGAGCGCGTTTGATGGGATGCGCGAGGGCATCCGGGGCAGGCTCGCCAAGGACGCGGTAGATTTCGCTGAGATGCTTGCGATAAAGCGCATCGAAGTCCGCGTCGTTCTGCGAGCCGTGTTCCGGTCCGTACCACCAGCACCAATCGCTGCCTTCTGCGGCGAGTACGGATTCAAAAGCCAACGCCAGCCGAGCGGCGATGGCTGGATCGCCTGTCTGTTGTACAGATGCCACGATCGGCGAGGCATTTTCGGGATCTGCCTCGACCATCCCCTTGGCGCCTTTGCGCTGGGATCGCTTTGCCACGGACTTATCGGGAACCGGCAGCGCCCTTCCTTTCAGTCCCGCGCGTTCGACGGCTCGTTCGTAGACGTCACGTGCGTCACGCAGCAAATCCCACGCCCGCACGTCTTCATGATGGCCGATCCAGACATCGAAGTTCGCGTTGATCCAAGACGCCGGGAATATTCCCTCGAGCACAGGCTGATCGGGAGAAGCCTCGATCGCTTCGCTCATGGTGAGCGCGTGAATGTCCGAGTCGCGTTCAATGCGGCGGTAGAACTCCCGCAGAAATTCACGCCCGTTTTCCGGGTAATACTCCCACGCGTTTTCGCCGTCCAGAATTACACTGACCGTTGCGACCTTGCCGTGAGGCGAACGATCACCGATCAATCGGATCCTGCGGTGCAGATCGTCCGCAGCCGCGTGCGCGCCCATGCGGCTGTAAACGAAGCCGGTGAGGTCGGAAATATAGTGGTCACGGAAAAAGCCGCTTATCTCGCGACCGTTGCGGCGCAAGCGCCAAGGAGTGTAAAGCGCTGGTCCGTTTTCCGGATAGCCGCTCGCGTCGCGCCAGAAGCCAATGCTTTTGGTTCGTCCCAGCACACCTTCGTCGGTAGCGAACCACTTGAAGCCGAGCTCCATCGCGATTTCCAACGCCTGGTCAGAGACCGATCCTTCTGACGGCCACAGTCCAGCCGGTTTCTGCCCGAACATGCGCTCGTGGTAATCGCGAGCGCGGCGCAACTGTTCTCGCGCGTCCTGCGGATAGCGAAATGGCGGGACGGGCCGCGGCGTGTGAGAATTTGCGATGGACGCAATGTCGCTGTCGCAAAGCAAGGGCAAGATCGGATGGTAATAAGGCGTTGTCGAAATCTCGATTTGGCCCCGGGCGGCAGCCAGGCGGTATTCCGGCAGGACGGCGGCGAGCAGTTCATGTTGCTTATCGAGCAGAAGAGCTTTGTCGTCCTCGGTGAAACCGCTTCCTTTTTCAGAAAGACCGCGGACGGCGGGGTCTCTCTGCAGGTACTCCTCGTCCATCCAGGCGAGTTGCGAGAGAACTTGCAAGTCGCGCCATTCGCCGGGGCTCCAATGAGCCGCACAAGTTTCGACGCCTCCCGACTGCAATCTCGAACGCAGTTCGCCAAATCGCGGCCAGCGCAGAAGAAAAAGGTCATTGACCTGAAAAGCGCGTTCAAGCGCCGCACGCTTCTGGTCGTAGGTCAACGATGTCGCTTCGGCAAACGCAATATCGAACCACGGTTCTTTGAATTGGCCGCTTGCGTACTCTTCGATTTGCTCGGCCAGCAACGGGACGAAATTGAAAGTAGCGTGCACTTGGGGGAACTCTTCCATCATCTTGACCATCCCCCAGTAGTCTTTCAGCGCATGCAGGCGGGTCCACGGCAGGCGGTATTCGCCGGTGACCGGGTCCTTGTACTGGGGCTGGTGCATGTGCCAAAGAATCGTCAGATGAACCCGGCTCACTCGATCGGTCTCCCCAAGGGGCTTCCTTGCAGTTCACACATCTTCATGATGCAAACAGCCTTATGGCTCTTGCGAAGTGCTAGACTTCTTCTACTGCCGTATGCGTCTTCTGGATAAATATATCGGCCGCGAAGTAGCGACGCATTCGCTGCTTGGGCTGGCTGTGTTCACTTCCGTACTTTACGTGCCGCAGCTTGTCAATCTGATGGACGTGATTGTCCGCCATTCCGGCGGCGTGCTGATGATATGCCTGCTGGTGCTTTGTTCGCTGGCGCCGGTTTGCGTGTTCACGCTGCCGATGTCGGTTCTGGTCGGCGTGCTGATCGGCCTGGGGCGCATGTCCGCCGACAGCGAAATCGTCGCGCTGCACGCTTGCGGCGTCAGCCTGCGCCGGCTGTTGCGTCCGGTCGGTTTGGTCGCGCTGATTGCCGCCGCGATCACTTCGCTGATGACTTTCTGGCTCACCCCCGCCGCGTATCGCGAAATCGACCGCCTCCAGGCGCGACTCCTCGCGTCGCAAGCGCCGTACGCTATTCAGCCGCGCGTCTTCGATGAGCGTTTTCCGCATTTCGTATTATACGTACAAGACGTGATAAGCGGAGCGGCTCGCTGGGATGGTGTGTTTCTTGCGGGTTCGAATTCTTCCGGGTCAAGCTCGATCACGCTCGCCCAAGACGCGCAGATCATCGAGGAGCCCGGCAGCGACCGTATTCAGCTGCATCTTGGACCCGGGAGCGCGCACGATTATGATCCACGGCACACCGAGACGTATCTGGTCACGACCTTCAGTGCGAGCGATATTTCGGTCGATGTGACCTCGGCTGTCGCGGCGCATACCGGAGCACCGCCCGTACGCGAGGAATCCACGCCGACGCTGCTTCGGGCGACCAACGGCGCCGACTGGATCGCTGCGCGCGTCGAGTTTCAACGCCGCATTGCGTTTCCGTTTGCCGCGATCGTCTTCGCGCTGCTCGGTGTTCCGATTGGCGTGCGCCCGCGTCGCGGCGGACGCGCTGCTGGACTGATCCTCACGATCGCGCTGATCGGCTGCTACTATTTGCTGTACGTTTACGGCGACCATATGGCGTTGCAAGGGAAGATCTCGCCTTTTATCGGGGTTTGGGGAGCGAACATTGCCACGGGCGCCTTTGGCCTGGTTTTTCTTCGACGGATCGAGTCGGTTCGCAAGGCGAGCTGGATTTCCGAATGGTTGGACACACTCTGGTTCCGCCTGGTGCGGCGCCGATCGACAATAGCCCGCTCGAAAGTCGCTGGCCGCGAGAACGGCACGACGCGCGGCGGCGCCACGTTGAGCGTAGTCCCGGCGGGCGGTTATTCGGGTCGGCGGACGCCGCGCATTAGCAACGCAATCGGTTTTCCTTTGCTGGTTGACACGTATCTGCTGCAGCGGTTCTTTTACTATTTTCTGTCGCTGCTGGCGGGATTTGTGCTGATTTCCGACGCTTTCACGCTGTTCGATCTGCTCGCCGATATATCGAAGAATCGCATTTCCGCATTTGTGGTGGTCGATTACTTCCGCTATCTGGTCCCTTACATGGTTTACGAGCTTGCGCCGCTCGCGGCTCTTGTGGCGACGCTCATCACCTTGGCGATCCTAGCGAAAAACAACGAGGTCGTTGCGTTCAAAGCCAGCGGCATCAGCCTCTACCGCCTGATTCTGCCGTTGGCACTTGCCGGATGTTTGGTTTCCGCCGGCATGTTTGTTTTGAGCGAGACGTATCTGCCGAGCGCCAACACGCGCCAGAATGCATTGCGTAACGAGATCAAGGGCCGCCCGCCGCAAACGTATCGGCAGCCGACGCGCCAATGGATCTTCGGCGAGAACTCGAAAATCTATAACTATGGCGTATTTGATCCAGGGCTGAGGATGCTCGGCGATCTGACAATCCTCGAACTCGATCCCAGTACCTTTTCGCTGAAGCGGCGAGTCTACGCGGACCGTGCGACCTGGGATCCGGTCCAGAGCACATGGGTGCTGACCGGAGGATGGGTCCGCGATTTCGAGGATGGCAGCGTGAAGGATTACACGCCGTTCAGGGCAACGTCGCTTGCCGAAATGACCGAGCCGCCCACCTACTTTCAACGGGACGTTCATCCGGCCGACCAGATGAACTGGCGCCAGCTCGACGACTACATCGCGAGCCTTCGGAAGGCGGGATTCGATACGTCCCGGCTTACGGTTCAGTGGTACGAGAAATTTTCTTGGCCACTGATTGCGACCATAGTCGTTCTACTGGGCGCGCCGTTTGCATTTCTTGTCGGCACGCGCGGGGCCATCAGCGGATTGGCCGTCGCCGTGGGCATCAGCATCGTTTACTGGGCGGCGTCGGCGCTGCTTGAATCGATGGGAACGGCTGGACTGCTGCCAGCGGTGTTGGCCGGATGGGCTGCCGATACGATTTTTGTTTTTCTTGCAGTGTATTTCTTCCTGCGCATGCCGACGTAGGAATCGAACTCAACGTCGGTTCCCCGTAGCACGCTCGATCTCCGCGTTAATCTGACCTCCGACCAAGAACGCGAGACCCGCCAAATAGAGCCACGCCAACAAGATCATGACGGCGCCAAGCGACCCATAGGTCGCTGCGTAGGTGTTGAAGAAGCGGAGATAAATTCGAAAGCCGATCGACCCCGCAAACCACATCAGTCCTCCGAAAGCAGACCCGGGCGTAATCCAGTGCCAGCGGCGCTCGGGGAGATCGGGGCCGAAAAAATAGATCAACGAAAATGAAAGGAGCAAGAAGACGACCGCGGCGGGCCACCGCAACTGTTTCCATATTTCCAAGACGACCGGTTGCAGGCCGATTTCGCGGCCCAACCAATCGAGAAACCGTTCGCTCGCGAGCCCCATGACCAAGGCCGCCAGCAGGAGAACCGAAATGGCGAGCGTCAGACCCAGTGCGACAAACCTGACACGCAACCAGGATCGCGCTTCGCGGACGCGGTAAGTCAAATTGAGGGCGGAGATCATCGATCTGACGCCTCCCGATGCGAACCACAGCGCCATGGCAATACCAACCGTGAGCTTTCCGCCACCGGCGTGCGCGGCGAGTTCGGCGGCGGTCTTGCCCAGCAAATCGAAAGCGGCCCCCGGCAGGAAATCGCCAAAATAGGAGAGCAGATCCCTCTGCAGTTCCCCGCTACGCGAGGCGAAGAGTCCAAAGAGACTCAGCATGAAAAGAATCAACGGAAAGACCGCGAAAAGAAAATCGAACGCCATCTCCGATGCGCGCCCCAAGAAATTGTTCGCGCGTATTTGTTCGGCGACGGCGCGAGCGAGTCCCCAGGGCGTCAGGCCGCCCAGTCTCCACACTGAAGGCCGTCGATCTGCGGGCGCGGGTTTTGCAGACGTCATAGTTTCGATGCTTCTAACGCAACGGTCGCCGGATTCGGGTCCGCAAGATAGCATGGTCTGCAATTCTTGCGAACCAGTCGACTTTTTCCACGCTCACCGTTTTACATAACTCGCCGAATATTGGCGACTTTTCCCGCCGCACAGCGAGACTCCGACCTACAATGTTGATGAGATATGTCGTCGCCGTCGAAACCGACTCCACAGCGCCCCATCTACACGCTCGCTTACTGGCGGCAACGCCTCTCTGCGCGTGAAGATCAAACGTTCCTCGCGCTGACGATCGTGATTGGCGCGCTCGCAGGGCTTGCTGTCGTCGCCTTTATTCTTTTGACCGAACGCCTTGGCGCGCGGCTGTTTCCGCCGAACGTGTCCGTGTTGCGGCGCATGCTCGCTCCGGCTATCGGCTCTCTGGTGATCGGCTACGTCCTGGTGAGATTCTTCCCCGATGCGCGCGGCAACGGTGTAACGCAAACGAGAGCGGCCTTCTATTCCTCGGACGCGCGCATTACGCTTCACGCCGTGGTAGGCAAATTTCTTTGCACGTCGGCCACGCTGGCATCGGGGATCCCGCTCGGGCCTGAGGGTCCATCGATTGCCGTCGGCGCCGGTATTGCCTCGGTTCTCGGCCGCAAGATCGGGCTGAGCACGGAGAAAGTTCGATCGCTGATTCCGGTGGGGGCAGCGGCGGCCATCGCAGCGGCATTCAATACGCCGATCGCTGCGGTAATTTTTTCACTCGAGGAGATCGTCGGCGATCTGCACGCCCCCGTGCTCGGCTCCGTGGTACTTGCGTCGGCGACCGCCTGGATGGTGCTGCGTCTTTCGCTCGGCAACGAGCCGCTTTTTCACGTGCCGCAATACGCACTGGTCGATCCGCTTGAATTTGCGATTTACGCCGTGCTGGGCGTTGCGGCTGGAGTCGTCAGCGGTGTATTCATCCGCCTGCAGTTGGCTATCCGAGCACAGTTTCGCCGTCTGCCGGCGCGTACGGCTTGGGCGCAACCACTTGCCGGTGGAGTCGTCGTGGGTCTGGTCGGATATTTTGTCCCGCAAATTCTTGGTGTCGGATACGATCACGTGAGCGCGCTTCTCAACGGCGAGATGGCGATCCGCCTTGCAGCACTGCTGGTGGTACTCAAGCTGATCACCGTGGTTGCGAGCAGCGGCACGGGAAACGCTGGAGGGATCTTTGCGCCGGTCCTATTCATCGGCGCGATGCTGGGTGGCGCGATCGGCGGCGTCGCCCACATTATTCTGCCGCATCATACGGCGAGCCCTGGCGCATACGCGCTGGTGGGTATGGGAGCGCTCTTTGCAGGAATCATTCGCACGCCGATGACATCGGTCGTGCTGGTTTTCGAAATTACGCGCGACTACGCCATCATCGTTCCGCTGATGATCGCGAATCTGGTGAGCTACTTCATTTCGCGCAAGGTGACGCGCGAATCGCTCTACGAGGGGTTGACGCGGCAGGAAGGCTTTCACCTGCCCTCATCTGGCGACCACTCACGCGAAGATGCACGGCGGGTATTTCAGATTCTCCGCCCCCCGGAAGATAGCTTGCCTGCAGCGATGACCGTGGCCGAAGCGAGCAGCGCAATAGGAAGCAGCCGCGCGCGATCTTGGCTCGTGATGGACCAGAACGGCGTCCGGGGAGTACTGTCGACAGCCCATCTCAGGAATTTTCTTGCCGATCGCCAGAGCGACATCACGCTTGGCGACCTTTTCGAGTCGCCGGTCTTTCCACATTTGCACCGCGATCATTCTTTTGATCTCGCTCTTGAACGAATGGGCCACTCGGGACTTGATCAGCTGCCCGTCGTAAGTCGCTTCAACGTTCGAGAACTGCTCGGAGTGGTGCGTCTGCAGGACATTCTTGCGGCATACCATGTCGTTCCAGCCGAGGCCGACAAGGCGGTCGAATAGACCACGCCCACTTCCTGAAGCTACATGCAACTCCTTGCCTTGTCAGGGGTTCCACGGATTCCACTCGACGTGGGTCTTTTAATTCAGTCGCAATCAAGGCAAAATGGCCGCCGAGCGCGGCCGAATTCGGCGCCGGCACGGAGATTCAAACTGCGGACATGATGAGCTGGAGAAAGGCGCGTTGGGCGTTTGGAATGGGTGTGGCGCTGCTTCTGGTCAGCGCCATTGCGGCGGGCATTTTGATCGTGCGGATCCAGGAATCAAATCGCCGCGTGATGCATGCTTTCACCATTCAAGTATCGCTTGAAAATTTGGAATCCTCTCTTTCGGCCGCGGGCCGAGCGCGGACGCTCTATGTGAGCAACCGGGATCGAAAGTATCTTTCCGAAGCCAATGCCCGTCTCTCGGATTCGGCGTCCCAACTGGATGCGATTCTCGCCCAGACCTCCGACATCGCTGCGCAT
The DNA here is from genome assembly GCA_035569955.1 of Candidatus Acidiferrum sp. Taxonomy (GTDB): domain Bacteria; phylum Acidobacteriota; class Terriglobia; order Acidiferrales; family UBA7541; genus Palsa-295. The sequence continues at coordinate 1,690 of DATMLZ010000008.1, read as the reverse complement.
CATGACTCCTACACGCAGCTTGCTGTGCTTACAAATCGGCGCATGGCGATCATCCGATCCGCACTACTTGATGCGGAAGCGGGTAAGACTGACTCGAGCGCGCAAGATGGCTATACGCGGCAGATCGTGGACGTCGCCGACCAAATCAAGATTTATCTCGAGGATCTCGAGACACACGAGCAGGCATTTGCCGATCAGGGCCGTATCGTTTCCGAACAGCTTTTCCTGGCAATCGTCGTTGTTCTAGCGACCGCCTTCGGCGTTGCACTTGCTCTGCTCTACTTAAACTATCGCTTTCTGCTCGCTGAACTCGCCGAGCGCCGTCGCGCAGAGCGCTCGGCCATCGAGAGCCAGGAAACCCTGCGCCTCCTTAGCGTCCGTTTGATTCGTATGCAAGATGAGCAGAGCCGCAAATTTTCGCGCGAACTTCATGACGGCCTTGGGCAATATCTGAGCCTGGCGAAGATGAACCTTTCACGCTACATGCGCACGGGCGTGACGCAAACCGAGCTGCTCGCCGAGGCGATCGAACTCCTTGATCGCAGCATTGCTGAGACGCGAACGATCTCTTACCTGCTCCACCCGCCGCTGCTTGACGACATGGGGTTCCTTTTCGCCGCGCGGTGGTACATCGAAGGCTTTTCCGAGCGCAGCGGTATCCGCGTCACCGCAAATATCCCGGAGAACAGCGCGCGTTTGCCGCTTCCTGTCGAGGTCGCGCTCTTTCGCGTTTTGCAGGAATGTTTGGCCAATATCCACCGCCATTCCGGCAGCACGAGCGCCGAAGTCACGCTGGTCATTTCGCCAGCCGATGCCAGTCTCAGGGTTCGCGACTATGGCAAAGGCGTTCCAGTAGATGTGCTGAAGCAGTTCCGGGCGACTGGCGGGAGAGTCGGCGTAGGTTTGGCAGGAATGCGTGAGCGCGTTCGCGAGCAGGGTGGACATTTCGACATCGAATCGGGTTCTTCCGGTACGACCGTTACCGTACGCATCCCCGCTGCGGTTCCCCAGGCGTCGCCGCAATCGGTTGCATAAAAAGGATTTATTGGATCAGAGGGAAACCCGGGCGCTTGGTTCGTAATCGGACTCAATTTCGCTGCTTCTCAATCCCCTCATGTATTGCAAGCCCCATGGGCCGATGCTACGTTCGCCGTACCCGGTGAACAGGGAAGAAAGACGCTGAACAAGAATCGCCGACCGGGCCTACACGCGAATGCGAACGCCACAAAAAACTATCAAGGTGATGATCGTTGACGATGAAGAAAGGATCCGTCGGCTTACGCGCGATTTACTGGAAACCGATCGAGAACTCAAAATCGTCGGCGAAGCAGATAACGGACAGGCTGCCGCAGCGCTGGCCCGTCAGCTCTGTCCCGATGTGATCCTAATGGATGTTTCCATGCCTGTAATGAATGGGCTGGAGGCCGCGCGTGCCATCCTGCACGAGTCTCCCGAAATTCGCATCATCATGACCAGTGCGGTGGGATCGGAGCCCTATCGACGGGCCTCGCTGTCTCTTGGCGCTTCCACCTTTCTTGACAAGACCGAGCTCGATACGAGCCTCGTTCAAACGATTCACAGATTGGGCCACGACGATACTCACGTCCGTCGTTGAGCATCGAACCGGTATCAAAAACCGCCGGGCAAGAAAAAACCCCTCAAGCTGTGAGCCTGAGGGGCTTTGGTCTAT
>DATMLZ010000007.1:0-2742 GCA_035569955.1 Candidatus Acidiferrum sp. | reverse complement strand
TCAAACGGCGTCGTAAGGGCCGGCAATACTCCCTTCAGTAGCGGCTTGTTGGCCAATCGATTTCTCTCCTTGCGGCTATTAATATTTACGCGAATCGCCTGCCGTCAATCGTTTCCGGACGGTAGTTGCGGCGCCGCGCTTTTCTTGGAGTGCAAGGATTGCAGCGGAGCAACTTCCAGCGTCTGTTCGACCAGCGCGCGAATCCCGCGAGCGGCGGCAGTCGCGGCGGACAGCGTGGTGATACACGGGATATTGTAGCGAATGGCAGCCCGCCGAATCGACTTTTCATCGTAAAACGATTCGCGTCCGAGCGGTGTGTTGATGATCATGTCCACTTTACCGGTCTTGATAAGGTCCACAATATTCGGGCGACCTTCGTTCACCTTGAAGACCGCTTCCGCCGGAACCCCAGCCGCTTCAAGTGCTGCTGCCGACCCACGGGTGGCGATCAGCCGGAAACCGAGAGCGTGCAATTCTTTGGCGAGAGGGCCGCAGTGGCGCTTGTCATGATCGCTCACACTCAAAAAAATGGAGCCTTTGCGCGGCAAACGCTGCCCCGCAGCGAGTTGCGCTTTTGCAAAAGCCTGGCCATAACTCTTGGCAATGCCCATCACTTCGCCGGTAGACCGCATCTCGGGACCCAGAATGGTGTCCACTCCGCGGAATTTGTTGAACGGAAATACGGGAGATTTTACGGAGTAATAATCTTTTACGGCAATTTCCGCTACGCCGTCGGTGATCACCGTCGGCAAATTCATGTCGCGCAGTTTGCGCCCGGCCATCAATCTTGCAGCGACTTTCGCCAGCGGCACACCCGTCGCCTTGCTGACAAATGGAACGGTGCGCGAAGCGCGCGGATTCACTTCCAGCACATAAACCGTGTCGCGCTGGATGGCATACTGCACATTCATCAGGCCCACAACTTGCAAAGCCTTGGCCAGGCGATTGGTGTAGTCGCGGATCTTCGCCAGCACCGCTGGCGACAGGCTGACAGGCGGCAACACGCACGAAGAATCTCCCGAGTGCACGCCCGCCTCTTCGATGTGCTCCATCACGCCGCCGATGATCACGTCGTCACCATCGGCCAGTGCATCCACATCTACTTCCGTCGCCTCTTCCAAAAATTGATCGATCAGCACAGGTTTCGCCGGTCCCATGAGCGCCGCCTGCGCCACATATTCCTGCACCGTATTCAAATCGTAGGCGATGACCATGGCGCGCCCGCCGAGCACGTAGCTGGGGCGAACGAGCACAGGAAAACCAATTTCGCTCGCCACGCGCACGGCTTCATCGGGCACGAGGGCGGTGCCATTCTTCGGTTGCGGAATTTTCAGTTCATCGAGCAGTTTTCCGAATCGCCTGCGGTCTTCTGCAAGATCGATCGATTCGGGCGCCGTGCCGATGATGGGCACGCCGTTGCGCTTCAGTTCGAGAGCCAGGTTGAGTGGAGTCTGTCCGCCAAATTGCACGATCACGCCCTGCGGCTTTTCGCGATCCACAACGGAGAGAACATCTTCCAGAGTGAGCGGCTCAAAATAGAGGCGATCCGAAGTGTCGTAATCGGTCGACACCGTCTCCGGATTGCAATTGATCATGATGGTTTCATAGCCATCTTCGCGCAGAGCGAAAGACGCGTGGCAACAGCAATAATCGAATTCAATTCCCTGCCCGATGCGGTTCGGCCCGCTGCCCAGAATTGCAATCTTCGGGCGATCGGTGGGTTGCGACTCGTCCTCTTCCTCGTACGTGGAATACATGTAGGGAGTGAAGGACTCGAATTCCGCGGCGCACGTATCGACGCGCTTGAAAACCGGAGAAATGTGAGCCTTGGCGCGGCGATGTCGCACGGCCGCCGGCGTAGTCTTCCACATTTGCGCGAGTTGTTCGTCGCTCGTGCCAATGCGCTTGCCTTCGCGCAGCAATTCTTCGGACACGGTTTCCACCGTGACGCTCGCCAGCCGCTTGTTCATCGCAATGATTTCCAGCATTTGCTCGATGAACCACGGATCGATCTTCGTCAGATCAATCGCTTCCTTGGCGCTGATTCCGCGCTCCAGCGCAACAAACAGCCAGTGAATGCGGTCGGGGCGCGGCGTGGCAATTTTTTCGCGCAGAAGTGAAATGGGCGTGTCAACGGGAGCGCGCCACGGCGAACTCGGCTCGAGCGAGCGGATTCCCTTTTGCAGCGCTTCTTTGAACGTGCGGCCAATGGCCATCACTTCACCGACGGATTTCATCTGCGTGCCGAGCGTCGAATCCGCTCCTGGAAATTTCTCAAACTGCCATTTGGGAATTTTCGCCACAACGTAATCGATGGTGGGCTCGAAACATGACGGCGTCTTCTTCGTAATGTCGTTCGGAATTTCGTCCAGTGACAATCCCACGGCGAGCAGCGCGGCTATCTTTGCGATCGGAAAGCCGGTGGCCTTTGAGGCCAACGCGGAGCTGCGAGAAACGCGCGGGTTCATTTCAATCACGATCATGCGGCCCGTTGCCGGGTCGAGCGCGAACTGAATATTCGATCCGCCGGTTTCGACGCCGACTTCACGAATAATCACTGCCGCCGCATCCCTCATTCGCTGATATTCCTTGTCCGTCAGCGTCTGCGCCGGGGCCACGGTGATGGAATCACCCGTGTGCACGCCCATGGGATCGAAATTCTCAATTGAGCAGATGACCACGAAATTGTCGCGATGATCGCGCATTACTTCCAGTTCGTATTCCTTCCAACCGAGCACGGAC
>DATMLZ010000006.1:0-60243 GCA_035569955.1 Candidatus Acidiferrum sp. | reverse complement strand
GAAAAACGGCGGCTGTCGCGCGCGGGCTGCCAAGAAACACGAGAATCAAAATCGCGGTAAGAATCAGGCCGATCGTGCCTTCCTTCACGACCGTCGAAATAGCCTGCTTCACAAACAGAGACTGATCGAAGACGACGTGTGTTTTGAGCTGCGCAGGGATATCGCGCAAAGTCGGGATCGCGTTTTGGATTCCGTTTACGACCGCAATCGTGTTGGTATTGCCGCCCTGCTTGAGAATCGGCACGTACACCGAGCGCTGCCCGTTCACGCGCACGATGTTGTACTGCAAAGCCGAGCCATCCACGGCTTTTCCGACGTCGGAAACGAAGACCGACTTGTCGCCTTCGGTCTTGAGCGGCACATCGTTGAGCGCCTTCGCGTCGGCCACTTGCGCGTTTGTATACAGGTTGTAATCGGTCGGACCGATGCGAACATCGCCGGCCGGAACGATCAGGTTCGAATCATCGGTAGCCCGCGCCACGTCCATCGGACTCATTCCGTGCGCCTGCAATTTCAGCGGGTCGACGTAGACCATGATCTGGCGCGTGCGCCCGCCGTAGGGCGGAGGCACCGTCGCGCCGGGCACGCCCGCGATCTGATTTCGAATCTGGTACTGCAGGTAATCGTGGAGCTGCGTCTCGGTGAGCCCTTCCCCGTCCACCGTCAGCAGACAAACGGGAAGATTCGACGCGTCCATGCTCATCACCACCGGCGGAAGTGTTCCTTGTGGCAAACGGCGCAGGTCGGCCATCGCCAGATTCGAAATCTGGGTCACGTCGGCGTTCGCGTCGGTTCCCGGCTGGAAATAGATTTTGATCAGGCTGACGCCGGACATCGACCTTGACTCCATATGATCGATGCCGCTACCGAGTGTAAAAAACCGTTCAAATGTATCGGTAATATCGGCTTCGATCTGCTGCGGAGGCATGCCGCTGTAAAACGTTGCGACTTCCACCACCGGGATATTGATCGGCGGAAACATATCGACCGGCATGCTCACCACGGCCGTAAGTCCGAGCACGCACACGAACAGGCAAACGACCAAAATGAAATAAGGGTGCTTCAAAGAAAATGACGACATATAAACTCCTACTCGATGGTCGCGGGCTTGGTGACTTGCGGTGTGACCAGCTCTCCCGCTTTGTATGAAGACTGTTCTCCCATGACGACGTACTCGTTCTCGTTCACTCCGGATAAAATCTCGACGCTGGTTGCGCTTTCAAGACCTGTGGTGACATCGCGCTTCTCGATCTTGTTGTCGCTGCCTACCACCAGCACCGATCCGTGCCCTTCACCAGACGCCTGCACGGTTTGCAAAGGCACCGCGAGCACACCTCGGGCTGTTTCGAGCGGTATTTCGACGGTCGCGTACATTCCCGGCACCAGCACATAGTCCGGATTCGGCACATTCACTTCGGTGTGCATGGTCCGCGTGTCGGTATCAATCTGGTCGGAAATGCGCGCGATCTTTCCCTGAAATGTTTTGTTGATCGTCGTCACACGCACCGAAACGGGTCGGCCCAAAAGAACTCCCGATACGGCCCGCTCGGGAACGGGAATCACCAGGCGCAGCATGTCGTTCTGCGCCAGATGACACAGGGGAGAGTCGCCCTTGTTCGACGAAGTGCCCGCAGGGAGCAGAGCTCCTGTGTAAGCGTCGATTTCGGTCACAACGCCATCGAACGGCGAAACGATCTGCGAATAGTCAAACATCGACTTGTCCTTTTCGAGCGAAGCCTTGGCGGCCGCAAGCGCCTGTTCGGACGCAGCGAGTGAATCCCGGGCCGCAGAAACGCCCGCGCTGGTCTGCATGTCCTTTCCCTGGGCCTGGTCCACTTCTTCTTGCGCCACAAGATTTGGTTGTGTCTTCTGCACGTTCGCAAGCCGTGTGAATGTCAAATGCGCCACGTTGTATGCCGATTCCGAGCTGTTCAATTCTTCGTGCGCCCGGGCGACGTCCTGCTCGCTCCGCTGCACGGTCGCCTGGTCAACCTCGAGCTGCTGCTGCAATTCGGGTACTTCGAGTACCGCGAGCAATTGACCCTGCTTCACGTGTGTGCCCCAGTCCACGTTGAGTTTTTTCACGTAGCCGGAAACCTTGGCGTACACACTGATCTCCTGATAGGGCTGAAACTCGGACGCGATCTCGAGCGTGCTCGATATGTCCTGCTTCTTCGCTTGGACTACGGCCACATGCGGCGCGTTTGCCGAGTTGCTTGCGTTGGCTTGGTTGCTGCCACCGCAGCCGAAGCAAACTGCGCCAAGCAACATGGATGTCGCGGCAATTCCCGCGTGTCCAAAACTTCGATTTCGATACCTCTTTTTGGCTGCTCTCATCGAAACTCTCACTTTCAATTTCGCTCGATCATTCCCAAATCCAGATGGACCGATATCGATAACTCTGCGCTTTACGCCTTGATCGCCGTTTCGTCAATAGCGCGCCGCAACTGTTCGATCGAAAACTCCGGGGATCGGCAAAGACCGATCAGATGCTGCCGTCGTTTTATGATTTCGTGGGCCGCTGCCGGAATTTTGGACGCGATTTCCAACGGAACCGTAACTACTCCGTGAAGGTCGCCGTGCAAGAGGCTCCCCGGCGTGATTTTTGTCCCGCCGAGTTCGACTTCGCCGCCGAAATCGAAAACGTGCGCATACGCATGCGATGCCGAGACATTTCCGGCGAACATCTGAAAGCCGGTCGCCTGCACCTGGCGCAGATCGCGCACGGCCCCGTTCGTGATCAGCGCGGTCGAGCCGAGCGCCATCAGAATGTGCGCATTCACTTCTCCGACGAACGCGCCGAGGCCCGGCGGGTCGTCCACATCTTCAATCACAACCACGCGCGGCTCCGGGATCGTGAGGATGTGGTTCCACCAGTCCGTACGCCGGTAGTAGTTCCGGCCTTCTATGGGCGGGTCGGCGCTGCGAATTCGCGCCGTGGCCGCGTAGCCGGCGATCGACGGCCGCTCCGGAAACATGCACCGGATGTTGGACTTGGTGAATCCAGTGTTCTGAAGACGCACGCCGAAAAATTCGATCGTGCTGGCCACGACGCAAGTGCCGATACTGCGCAGCTGTTCGAGCTGCCAGGGTTCCAGCGGTTTCGTATTCATGGTCCGACCTGACGAAAAAAAGATGGAGTATCGCTAAACCAAGCGAATCAACGGAAAATCAGGCGATTGTTTAAGCGAGGGACTGCGGGGGAGGGCGGTGCTTAACGGTGACAGAATACCACGGCGCGTTATCGCTCGACGCCGGTTCAACCTGCGGGATCGGATAAATGCGTTCGGTGACTCTGGGCAGTGCGACGACGTAGCTGGCGAATTGCAAAGCGGGGCGGACATCCACGTCCGCCTGTGCGCGCACGTTGGCTTTCGTGCCCATCGTCAGTTCGCTTGTCCCGTGCAGGGCGCAATGGACCTGCTGGGCGCGCACCGACACAGACAGTCCCACAAGCGCGGCCAAAATCAAAAGGATGAGTGCACGGGATCGAATGGTCTTAACTCCGACTCCATCCCAACGAACCGTCTGCAGATCGTGCCTTGATTTCACTGATGCCACCAATCTGATTCTACGCCTTCCGGCCCACAAGTCAAAACGCCCCCCGCTGAGGGCGCCCAGCGAGCCCCTTACCGCCGATTCTCCGCAACTGTCCGTTGACCCCCCGCCGATCACCCGCTACAATTGGGGTTTGCCAATTAGCGATATTTTTCACTGGGTTTCGGAGGCAGCATGTACGCCGTAATTCGTAGTGGGGGCAAGCAATACCGCGCCGTGCCGGGCGAAAAGATCCGCGTTGAGCGCCTGAAGGGCGAGGTCGGCGGCAAAGTCACTTTTGACAACGTCATCGCGGTCCGGACAGACGAAAAGAAAGTCGTCGCCGGCGCAAACGTGGCCAAGGCCACCGTGACGGGCAAGATTGTCGGTCACACGCGGGGACCCAAACTCAAGGTCCTCAAGTTCAAAAAGACACGCCAATACAAGATTCAGACCGGTCACCGCCAGAATTACACCACCGTGGAAATCGGCGACATCGCCCTTTCCTGATTCAGCTGCGCCAATCGCGCGGCCTGCAACTTAAAAAATCTTTGGGGAGTTTTTGTCATGGCACATAAGAAGGGCGGCGGGTCATCGGTAAACGGGCGCGACTCGCACGGACAGCGGCTGGGCATCAAGCGCTTCGGCGGACAAGTGGTCACCTGCGGCAGCATTCTCATCCGGCAGCGCGGCACGCGCTACAAAGCCGGCAAGAACGTCGGGCGCGCCAAGGACGATTCGCTTTTTGCGCGCATCGACGGCATCGTGCAATTTGCCGATCGTGGCAAGCACGGCCGCGTGATCAACGTGCTCCCGCTTCCCGAGCAGGCTGCCGCAGCGAACTAGCTTCCTCCTGCCTGCACACTCCATGACGCGCCATTCCGGCGGCCTTTCCGGTCGTCATTCCTATTACCCGTGGCGTATTCTGGCCTTCGAGGCCGGGGTGTATCGTGTTTGCTGATGAAGCCAAAATTCTGGTTCGTGGCGGCGAGGGCGGCAATGGCTGCATGGCTTTCCGCCGCGAAAAATATGTTCCCCGCGGTGGCCCGTCGGGCGGCGACGGCGGACACGGCGGAGACGTCTACCTCGAATCGAATCCGCACGACAATACGCTTCTTCGCTATCGCTACAATCGCGAATTCACTGCCGAGCGCGGACGTCACGGCGAGGGCTCGGATTGTCACGGCCGTTCCGGCCACGAAACGGTCCTGAACGTCCCGGTGGGCACAATCGTCTATGACGCCGATACTGGCGAGCAGCTTTTCGACTTCACCGCTCCCGGCCAGCGCTTTCTCGCCGCTCACGGCGGGCGCGGCGGACGCGGCAACGGAAATCCCGCGTTCGTTCGCCCCTGGCATCAAGCCCCGCGCGAACACGAGCCCGGGCGGCCCGGCCAGGAGCGCCATCTGCGCATGGAGCTCAAGCTTCTCGCCGACGTTGGACTGGTCGGCTTTCCCAACGCTGGCAAGTCGACGCTGATCTCACGCATCTCCGCAGCGAAGCCGAAAATTGCCGCTTATCCATTCACGACTCTCGTGCCGCATCTCGGCGTGGTTTCCGCCGATCCGGATGCGGCTCCCGGCAGAGGGCGCACGTTCGTGGTCGCCGACGTTCCCGGTTTGATCGAAGGTGCCCACGAAGGCGCCGGCCTCGGCACGCGCTTTCTCAAGCACCTGGAACGCACCCGCCTGATCGTGCATCTGATCGATACGAGCGACGCCAATCCCGAAGATCCCATTCAACAATTCGAAATTATCGAGCGCGAACTTTCCGCCTTTAGCCCGGAACTGGCCGAAAAGCCGATGATCGTCGCCGCCACAAAGCTTGACGCGACCACCGATCGCACGCATCTAGATGAACTTCTCGAATTCGCAGCCGAACGCGGCCTCGAATTCCATGCGATCTCATCGGCATCCGGAGAAGGCATCGCCCGACTGGTCCGGGCCATGGCCGACGCCCTTGACCGCATTCCAAAGCCCGAAATCGCGGCTCCTGCCCAATCCGAGGACGCTGTCTTTGGCCCGGCACCATCCGATGAACCGGCCGATTCTCCCCCGCACCGGGAGGACCGTTGACCTCCCACAAATCTCACGCCCATCGCCGTGCGATCGGAATGTTCGGCGGCACGTTCGACCCGATTCACGCCGGACACATCGCGGTCGCAGAAGCCGCCTTGCGTCGCTTCCATCTTGACTCGATCTACTTCATCACGTCGTCGCGTCCGCCGCACAAAGCGAAGCGGGATCTCGCACCGTTTCTACATCGCTATGCCATGGTCGCGCTCGCTTGCGCCGACCACGGGCATTTCATTCCGTCCGTCGCCGAAGCGCCGCTCGAAGGCCCCGGCCACGTCTTCTACACCATCGACACCGTCCGCCGCTTCCGCCGCGAACATCCCGAGGATCATCTCTACTTCATCGTGGGTGCCGATCAGTTCCTCGAAATCCCCACGTGGAAAAGTTACGAATCGCTTCTCGATGCGTGCGATTTCATCATCGCCAGCCGCCCCGGATTCCGCCTCGATGCGCTGCGCCTGGTGATTCCGCCCGAAAAGCTAGGCCGCGCCACGGCCGCAGACTCCTATCAAATCGTTCTGCGCAAATCCGCCGTTCACCTTCTGCCGACGGTCTCGAGCCACGTTTCCTCAACCGAAATCCGCGAGCGCATCCAGCGCGGCGAGGGAATCCGGGGGCTTGTGCCGACGCGCGTGGAGGAATACATTCTCAGGCAGGCCCTTTACCGGTGAACCTTTCGTCAGTTGGACCAGAAATTCGCGTCGCCGTCGAAGCGGCGCTGGCAAAGCACGCGGGGGACATTACCGTGCTGAATCTCAAGGGCACGGGCGCGTTCGCCGAATATTTTCTCCTTTGCTCGGGAGAAAGCACCACGCAACTTCGCGCGATCGCCGAGGGCATCGAAGAGCAGCTTGATCGCCACGGCCGTCATCTGTCGCATCGCGAGGGCAAACCCGGCGCGGAATGGCTGCTGCTCGACTACGGAAACTTCATCGTGCACATTTTCAGTGAACGAGCGCGCGAGTATTACGATCTCGAACGGCTCTGGCGCAATGCCGAGCGTCTGGATATCCAGGAGCCGGGCCCGCCCCGCGCGTCGTCGGGCGAACCCGAAGGCGACGCAGCCCGCGGATGAGCGACGATCCCAGCGCCAGCAGATCTTCTGATTTCGTATGGGTCGGCGTGAGTCCGTCCTCCCGCCGCATTCTTGAACTTGCCGAAAAGACCGCCCAGACCGATACAACTCTGCTCATCACCGGCGAAAGCGGCACCGGCAAAGATCAACTCGCGCGGCTGATTCACGAACGCGGTCCGCGGCGCGATGCGCCGATCCTCAAAATCGACTGCGCCAGCCTTCCCGCCGAACTGGTCGAATCCGAACTCTTCGGCCACGAGCGCGGCGCATTCACCGGCGCCGAGGCCCGCAAGCCCGGCCGCTTCGAACTCGCACAAGGCGGCACCATTGTTCTTGACGAAGTCGCCGCTCTCGCTCCCGGAATGCAGGCCAAGCTCCTGCGCGTTCTTGAAGAACGGACCTTTGAGCGCCTGGGTGGTTCGGAAACTCTTCGCATCGACGCGCGCCTGATGGCGCTGACAAACACAGACCTACCTCAGGCTGTCGCCGGAGGGCGCTTCCGCGAAGACCTCTATTTCCGCCTCAACGTGCTCTCCATCACGATTCCGCCGTTGCGCGAACGCCGCCAGGACATCCCCCCGCTCGCCGATCACTTCCTTGCGCGCCTCGGCCCGGTCCACGGCCACGTTGCAGCGCTCGATCCTGGTTCCCAGCGATTGCTTGAATCCTACGACTGGCCCGGCAACGCCCGCGAGCTCAAGAATGCCATCGAACACGCGTTGATCTTCTCCGCAGACAAACAATCGCCGCTCACTCCCGCAAGTTTTCCCGAAATTTCCAAAGCCGCCGGCAACGCTCACATCGCTTCGAGCGGCCTTCGGTCCCTTGAAGCTCTCGAACGCGAGGCTATCCTTGCCACCCTCGAGCAAACCCGTTACAAAATCGGCCGAGCCGCCGAAATCCTCGGCATCAGCCGCAAGACGCTGCTCGAAAAGCGCAAGAAATACGACCTCCTCTAGAAAATGAAGATCCGTCTCGTCATGCTTGGCAAAACGCGCCGCGAGGAATGCCGCGCTCTGTTTGACGACTACGCGAGCCGCATCCGCCGTTACGCGGACCTGGAAGTTCACGAGCTTCGCGACGCCTCGTCCGTTCGGAAAGTTAAACTCGACCCGAATGCCATGGCGGTGTTTCTTGACGCTGCCGGCAAACAATTCACGTCTGGACAATTCGCAAAATGGTTGGGAGATATCCGCGATCGCGGCACACGCGAAGTGCTTTTTATCTGTGGAGACGCAGAGGGGTTTCCTGCCGAATTGCGCGCCAAAGCGACCGAGAAGCTTTCTCTTTCAACACTCACCATGCCCCACGAATTCGCGCGAGTCGTCCTGGCCGAACAGATCTATCGCGCCTTTGCCATCCTGGCCGGTCACCCCTACCCCAAGTAATCGCAATAGGCGCTGCACCTAGGTATTTTCTCCATACAGCATTCCATCTATTTTGAACTCGTAACTACAGTGAAGTCTCGCTTCCATCAGCATCAGGGAACCGCGCAGAATCAAGACGCAGGAAAATCATCGGAGCCGTGTACCAATGTACGCCTTACTCAGAAGCTGGGAGACATGGCTTTGGTCTGCCGCGATCCTCGCCGGCGCCGTCCTATTCGCCCTGCTCGTGCGCGTTCTGTTTTTCGCGCTCCTGAGGCGTTTCTCAAAACGCGCACCCACTCTGCTTACCGATTCCCTCGTCCTGCATAGCGAGCGGCATTCGGTCTGGATCCTGCCGCTGCTCGCCGTCATCATCGCACTGCCCGCAGCTCCACTGCCCGCTCTTTTCAAAGCCGTGTTGCAGCATTTCACAGGCATCGCCTTGATTGCCTCGATTGCCTGGCTCGTCATGCTGTTTGCCGACGTGTGTCTGGACATCCTCTCGGCCCGCTATCGCGTCGACGTCGCCGATAACCTGGTTGCGCGCAAAATACAGACCCAACTCCGCGTGCTCCGGCGCCTCATCGCGATCGTCATCATCGTCGTCGCCCTCGCCCTGGTCCTGATGACGTTCCCCTCGATTCATCAAATCGGTACAAGCCTTCTGGCTTCGGCGGGTTTGGCGGGCCTGGTCATCGGCATGGCGATGAAGTCAACGCTATCCGGTCTGATCGCCGGAATACAGATCGCCATCACACAACCGATTCGTATCGATGACGTGGTCGTTGTGGAAGGCGAATGGGGCTGGATCGAGGAAATCGAAACGACCTACGTCGTCGTCCGCATCTGGGATCTGCGCAGGCTCGTCCTGCCGCTCACTTATTTCATCGAGCATCCGTTCCAGAACTGGACCCGCACCAGCGCCGACCTTCTCGCTTACGTCCTGCTCTGGGTTGATTTCACAACTCCGGTTGACGAACTGCGCGAGGAATTGACGCGAATCCTGAATTCGACCAGGGACTGGAAGGGCAAGGTCAATGTCCTTCAGGTGGTCGATTCAAACGAACAAGCCATGCAAATCCGCGCCCTGATGGACGCTTCCGACTCCAGCGTGTCCTGGAACCTTCGCTGCTATGTCCGCGAGAAGCTGATCCTGTTTCTCCAGCAGCGCCACCCGCAATCCCTGCCCCGCCTTCGCGCCGATCTCCTTGCGCCAAACGGTTCCTCCCGGCCATCCGGCCCTCACGTCGCTTTTGCACCAATCGCTCCGACCGCGGCGCCAAAATAAGCAAGCGCTCACGTTAGACGAGAAACCTTCGGCAGCGACCGGCGGTCTCTCAGCGCTCCGTTACCAGTATGGTAAACTTGGCGTTGAGTCATCGCGAATGCCTGCCGCGGCCGCCGTCTCTTCCTTCTTGGGTACTCGCGCTCGCCTCGTGCGCCGACAAAGTCGACGCTCGCGAACCTCGAATCCACTTTCCAATCGGTCGCGAAATGATGGGAAATCGCCCTAAGCCCTTTCCTGTCAGCGCGAACAAAATCCCCATCGATAGTGATTTATGCCTGTCGCCCGCTCCCTCTGTGGCACACTATCCCACCGGGGCGCGCATTGGGATGCCGCAAGGCAAAGGGCTGCTGATCGTCTATACCGGGCCGGGCAAAGGTAAAACTACCTGCGCCCTTGGAACCGCCTTTCGCGCCGTGGGACAGGGCCTGCGGGTTCTCATGGTCCAGTTCATCAAAGGCTCCTGGCATTACGGCGAGCTCGATGCAGCCGCGATGCTCGGCCCAGACAAGTTCGAAATCCGGCCCATGGGCCGAGGATTTGTGAAGATCGGCGGCGCCGAGGCTGATCCGGAGGACCTTCGACTCTGCGACCAAGCCTGGCAGTTTGGCCGCGATCAGATTTACAGCGAAAAATACGACCTCGTCGTGCTCGACGAAATCAACTACGTGATCAGCTACAAGATGCTCGATCCCGAACAGGTCGTCGCCGCGCTTGCGGCCCGGCCCGAACGAGTCCACGTGATCTGCACGGGGCGCAATGCTCACCCGAAGCTGGTGGAAGCCGCTGATCTGGTCACAGAAATGAAGGAAGTGAAGCACCCTTACACGAAGGGTATTCTTGCCCAGCGAGGAATCGACTACTGAAGTCGAGTTACCGGAAAGATGGCCTGGTTCAAGCGCGATAAAAAGCCGATCGAAAATCCCACTCCTGTCGACGAACGCCGCGTCCGCACCGAGGGTTTGTGGGAGAAGTGTCCTTCCTGCCGCTCGACGGTCTGGAAAAAGGACCTGGAAGAGAACTGGAACATCTGCCCCAAGTGCGAATATCACTTCCGCATGGGCGCCCGCGACCGCCTTGAACTTCTGCTCGATGACGATCCATGGATCGAGCATGACGCAGCGCTCGCTTCCAGTGACCCGCTCCACTTTGCGGACACAAAGACATACGCCCAGCGCCTGAAGGACGCGCAAAATAAGCTCGGAATGTCGGACGCAGTTCTTTCGGCCGAAGGCTGCCTCGACGGCCGCCCGGTGATCATCTGCTCCATGGAATTCGGATTTATCGGCGGTTCCATGGGCTCGGTCGTCGGCGAAAAAGTCGCGCGGGCGATCGAACTGGCGGTCGACAAGAGAATTCCGCTCGTCATCGTTTCTGCGTCCGGCGGCGCCCGCATGATGGAGGGAACCGTGAGCCTGATGCAGCTGGCGAAAGTCTCCGCCGCTCTTGCGCGTCTTGATGAAGCGAAAGTCCCCTTCATCTCTGTTCTCACCGATCCAACGACCGGCGGAGTCACGGCAAGTTACGCCATGCTCGGTGATCTGAATATCGCCGAACCGGGAGCGCTGATCGGCTTCGCTGGTCCGCGCGTCATCGAACAGACGATTCGCCAAAAGCTTCCCGAGGGCTTTCAGCGCTCCGAATTCCTTCTCGAGCACGGATTCCTTGACGCGGTCGTGCCGCGCAAGGAATTGAAGAGTTACCTTTCCCAGGCTCTCGGCTTTTTCCTCGATTTGGCATGAACTACGAAGAATCGGTTCGCGCACTGCTGGCTCTCGGCAGGGAACTTGCCGCCCCTCGTCAACCCGCGCAAAGTTCGGCCCCCGGCGCACAGGTCGAGAAATTCGGCCTCGAAAATATCTCGACCCTCTCGGCCGCTCTTGGCAATCTCCATCGCGCCGTCCCTTGCGCGCACATCGCCGGCACCAACGGCAAGGGATCGACAGCCGCGATGCTCGAGTCCATCCTTCGCGCCGCAGGCTTGCGGACCGGTCTTTACACTTCGCCGCATCTTGAGCGTGTCAACGAACGCATTCGCATCGAGGGCGAGGACGTTTCCGACGCTGACTTCGCCGCCGCATGGACGCGTGTTCATGCCGCCATTGAGTCTCTGTTGGCTTCCGGCGTTCTTCACGCTCATCCGACCTATTTCGAGTGTGTCACCGCGATGGCTTTCCTGATCTTCGCCGAAAAAAAACTCGATTTCGTCGTCTACGAAGTCGGACTGGGAGGGCGCCTGGATTCGACCAACATCGTCGTGCCCGAGGTCGCCGTGATCACCTCGATCGATTTCGATCACGAAACATGGCTCGGCCATTCGATAGCGGAAATTGCGACGGAAAAGGCGGGGATCATCAAACCGGGTATCACCGTCGTAAGTGCTGCGGAACGCCCGGAAGCACGCACCGTGATCGCCCGCCGCTGCCGAGACGTCGGCGCGAACCTCGTTGAAATTGATCAGGCGTATCGCACCGAATCGACGCACGGTGCCGAAGGCCGCTACGCTGCGATCGTAACGGGCACGAAAGGATCGACCTCATCGATCACGCTCGCACCGTCTCTGCGCGGACGCTTTCAGATTCGCAACGCGCTGGCAGCGGCTGCCGCGGCCCGTGTGCTCGCGGAGAAAGGTTTTCCTGTTTCCGACGCCGCGATTGAGAAAGGAATTCGAAGCGTGAATTGGCCGGGTCGCCTCGAAAAGCTCTCCGACGATCCTGCCGTTTATCTGGATGGCACGCACAACCCGGCGGGCGCGCGCGAACTCCTGAAATTTTGGGACGAGAATCTCGCCGGGCGCCGGATTTTTCTCGTTTACGGAACCGTGCGCGACAAAGCCGTGGATGAAATCGCCGGGTTGCTATTCCCACGGGCTGAAAAAGTGGTTCTTACGGCGCCGCGCCAGCCCCGTGCCATCTCCGCCGACGTGCTAGCGGAGATGGCCGGCCATCTCGCCCGGTCGTACGCCGTCGAACCCGACCCGCAACTCGCTCTGGAAAAAGCGCTTCGGTTTGCCTCCTTGCGCGATGCCGTCTTCGCCACCGGTTCGCTGTATCTGGTTGGAGAATGGCGCGCTTATTGGCGCAACCGCATAACGTCACACGACCCTGCAGCTGTCCGAGTTTTGGAATAGCTCTACTACGAATTCTCATACCCGAGGGCCGGAACAAGCCTGCGCCGATTTTCGTATGTACTGCCGATGCGTCGCGGTCGGGGAAAGAATGCGCGCGGTCGCAAGAAGCCAATTTGGGTCTACCGCGTCTAATTGCGACAAGGCAGATTAGGAGTGTCCTATGATGACTAGTGACGAACGACGCAAAATGCTTGAGTCCTTCGGACGCTCCCCGGCACTGCTTTCCGCAGCGTTGCGTGAATTCCCGCGCAAGATGTGGCTACATAAGCCGTCGCCGGAACGCTGGAGCATCCACGAAATCATCCTTCATCTGGCAGACAGCGAAGCGAGTGCCTATATCTTCTGCCGGCATTTCATCGCGGAGCCTGGAATTGCTCCGGTCGAATTTGACGCGGGCCGGTGGGCCGATTCGTTGGGCTATTTCCACCAAAGCACGCGCGAAGCACTCGAAATTATTCGACGGCTGCGCCGTATGACGTATCAACTGCTGGTGACGCTGCCTGCGCCGGTCTGGTCGCACACGATCGTGCAATCGAAGTCTGGCGAGATTCGCCTGGAAAAGTGGGTCGAGTTCCAGGAGCGGCACATCCCGCATCACGTCGCGCAGATGCGCGACAATTATCAGATCTGGCTCGAAGGTAATCCGCCGCGGAAGCCGGCGACGCCGCGTCCCCAAATGCCGCCGCGCACTTTCTTCGCGGCTGCTTGTTAGGCCTCGCGGCCGAGTGCGATTACGGCGTGTCGCGAAGCGGCATCGTCGAAATCTCCAGCATTTGAATCGAGCCGTCTGCTTCCCTCTCGAGGGGCGGCGCGTATTCGCCCAACAGTTCGCTCCGCCACCAGAGACCGCTCGCTTGCTTGGTCTTCATGTCGGTAAACCAATATTGATAAATCACCGCGCGCACGCGGACCGGCTGCTGGCCCGGAAACGGATTCCCCGCGAATAGTTCGAGTACGTCCGGTTCGTTCTTGAGCAGCCGTTCTTCGGTCCAAATAACAAATCGGTATTCGGGCCACGATCCGAGCGACGCAAACCACAAATTCCAGTCAAATCGAGGCTGATAGGGAGCGTAGATTCCCGGCGCTTTGTTCAAATCCTGCGGCTTGTAGCGGAACTTGTAGGGCACCCAGGTGTGTCCGTCGACCGTTCCCTGAAATTCAATCTCCAGACGGTCGGGCGTCATGCGTTCAAAGAGCCCGTAGACATTGGCGATGCGCATCGGCTCAATCCAAGTCGCAAGGTGCCTCGGCTCAATCCAACCGGCCAGATTCTGGGGAATTCCCAGCCAAGGTTCGAGCTTTTCAACGAGCCTCCACGTGGAAACATAGAAAACAACCAAGAGACACAGCGCTGCAAAAATCGCCTTCGAATACGAAGCCACCGGCCGCAGAGGCGCCCACCGATTCGGTTGCGGATTTTCGGGCGCGACAACCGCCGCTTGCGCAGGAACAACAAACCGACCGATGCTCCACGGAACGACCCATTCGATGAAACGGTCATCGAGGAGCAAGAAGCCAAGCGACAGGACGATGTAATTCAGGAATGCGTAGTTGGCGGTGAGAATGATGCTTATCTCGAACGGTGTGACGATGAAAAAGCATATGATCCGGAAGCGCCGCGGCAGAAAGACCATCCAGACCAGCGCGAGTTCGATCGAAAGCGTGAGACCGACTGCGAAGGCGTGAAACCAGTGCGGCAGATGCTGTGCGTACCATCCAATCCATGTCGGTAGCGGTCCGTTTTGATAGTACTCATCCATTGCCGTGAAGTTCCGCCACGCAGGGTCTCCGCCGAGAATTTTTCCCGCTCCTGACTCGAAATAAATGCGGAACCATTCCCACCGCAGCAAATACAGGCTCGCGCGCGAGGCCGCGTGGCTCGGACCGAGGCCCGGGCGTAATCCAGGGGGAGCGAAGAAGAGTGCGATGAATCCGGCCTCAAGGAGCATGCCATCGGATTGATAGCTCGAAAAATCCTGCGCGGCGGCAATGAACGAGAGAAAACAGACGAAGCAAACCAGAAGTCCCAGGCGTGGCCACATATTCAGCAAGACCGCGATGGCCGCGATCAGACCGACCCAGGTGAGGATCATCAGCGCGCGGTCGCCGGCCCCAAACCACAGCAGCGTTGGCGCGAATTGATAGCGCGAAGCGGGAAGCGCTACCGCCACGGCCTGCAAGTAATCCCCGGCAGGAAGCAGACCGTTTGGCCCGATCAGTCCCTTGATCTGAAAAAGAAGCGAATAAAACGCAGAGAAGTAGATGCCGCCGAGCGCACGAAGAAAAATCCAGCGCGCCCAAAGATGTCCGGAACGCCCCTCGCGGGCAATCTCGGGGCCAAACAGCCATTTCGCGGCATCGATCCACTGATCGAGCATCGCCCGCGATTATACCGATCGATCGCAATGCCGCGCCTGGAAACACGCCTGCGGCACAGATACCGCCGCTTGATTGTGGCAGCGGCAAATGCTAGGTATGCCATATCTGCGGCAGACGAGAGGAGGAGAGAATGGACGGTCGAAGAATCGTCATGCCCTATTTTCTGATCGCGTTGGCAGCCATCGTACAGTCGATGTTTACCCCGCCGCTGGACGCGCAGCATGGACAAGCTGAGCCGGGTTACTACCCGCCCGAGTACGTTGGGGACACATGGCAGGGCAACGTCACAGACGTCGACGACATCCAGCGCACCATCACGCTCGCCTACACAAAGGGCTCGAAGTCGCAGACGTTCACGCTGCGGCTCGCGCAGGGTCTTGCCGTCACGTATACCGATGGCACCTCAAAACAGATCAAGCCCTCGGACATCCCGGTAGGCGCCGCCGTCATGAGCTATTACACGAACTATTCTGAAAGAGTCGAGGGCAAGAAGGCCGACGTGCACGAAGCGTTTATGCTGCGCGTGAAGACCGTCGATGGCAAAGAACACAACTACAAGGCGCCGTTCGATCCCAAACTCAAATCCTGGGGACAGGGCGGAATTCAGATCACAGGCGGGGCGGACCGCAGCGAGTAATTCCGGCGGCTGCAATCTTCAGCCGCGTTCGGCCTCTCGCTCGGAGGAGCCGGCCGGGTCATAACGCAAATAGCGCGGTGTGGGAACCGCTTCGAGACCCTCGCGGCCCTCAGCCAAGTCAATCAGGAATTGCTGGGCGTTGAAATGACTTGCGTTGCGGGTGCCGTTCCGGTGCATGTCGTAGGCGCGCAGGTAGGCTCCGTCAGATTGCAGGAATCGCGTTTTTGCCGTGTCGGCCAGATACGGCGCAAGCACGCCCGACACGATTCTCTCGCAAAGAGCCGTGTCGCGCAGATGGAACATCACCTCGACGCGCTCGTAAATATTGCGTTGCATCCAGTCCGCGCTGCCCAGATAGATTTCCGGCTTGCCCGCGTTGGCGAAGACAAACACACGGCTGTGTTCCAAAAAGCGGCCGATCACGCTGCGCACGCGAATGCGACTGCTTAACCCGCGAACGCCGGGGCGTAGCGCGCATGCTCCGCGCACGATCAGATCGATTTGCACGCCCGCTTGCGACCCGCGATACAGCGCCTGGATGATTTTTTCCTCGAGCAGCGCGTTTACTTTGGCAACGATCCACGCCGGCTTCCCGGCCCGGGCGTTGGCGGTTTCGCGCTCGATCAGCGTAACGCAATTTTTCCCGAGATTGAGCGGAGCGACGAAAAGCGGCGTGTATCTCGGTCGTTCGGCATATGCCGTAAGAAAGTTGAATACGTGATGCACCGCCGATGTGATGTGCGTTTCGCTGGTCAGCAGGCTCAAGTCCGTGTAGAAGCGCGCCGTTGACGGGTTGTAGTTGCCCGTGCCGAGATGCGCGTAACGGCGAATCTGGCCGTCAGATTCGCGGCGGGCGACGAGCGCCAATTTGCAGTGCGTCTTCAAGCCGACCAGGCCGTGAAAGACCTGCACGCCGGCTTCCTGCAGATTTCTTGCCCAGCGAATATTGGAAGCCTCGTCGAAACGCGCCTTCACCTCGACGACTACGGCGACTTCTTTCTTCGCGGCGGCATCGATCAACGCGCGGACGATCGGCGAATTTTCGCTGGTGCGATAGAGCGTTTGCTTGATGGAAAGCACGTCCGGATCGTGTGCGGCGCTTTCGATGAAGCGAACCACGGTGTTGTACGACTCATACGGGTGGTGCAGCAAAACATTCTGGCGCCGCACCATCTGAAAGATCGAACTGGCACCGGGCTTCACCGGCAATTCGCGCGGCGTAAACGGACGGTATTTCAGATCGGGCCGCGGCGTTTCTTCGTAAAGGTGCATCAAGCGCGAGAGATTGATCGGCCCGTTGACGCGAAAGACCTTTTCGGGCGTCAAACGAAAATTCGCAACAAGCCGGTCGATGATTTCCTGATCCGCATCCG
The DNA here is from genome assembly GCA_035569955.1 of Candidatus Acidiferrum sp. Taxonomy (GTDB): domain Bacteria; phylum Acidobacteriota; class Terriglobia; order Acidiferrales; family UBA7541; genus Palsa-295. The sequence goes on along the minus strand of DATMLZ010000006.1, from coordinate 43,385 downwards.
CTTCGATCTCAAGACGCACAGCCTGTCCCTTCCGGCGGCGATGCAACTGCATGTCTACCGACTCGAGGATGCTGCGCGACTCTTCCTCTTCGAGATAAAGATTGCTGTTCCGCGTCACGCGGAACCCGGCTGCGGAAAGAATCTCGTAACCATGATAGAGGCGCTGTGCAAACGCGCGAACAATATCGTGAAGGAACACGTACTCGACGATTCCCTCGGCCGATGGCACGCGGACAAGACGCGGCAGAGCGCGCGGAACCGTAACGACGCCGAGGTAGATGGTCGCGCCGCGGCGCTTGCGCTTCACAAGAAACGCGATGCACAGAGCCTTGTTAAGCACGTGCGGAAAGGGGTGCGCCGGATCGATCGTCACCGGAGTGAGCAGCGGATCGACGGTGCGCGTATAGAACTTTTCGATGAACTCGGCGGCTTCCGATTTCAGTTCGTGCACGCCCAGAACACGAACGGACTCCCCGGCGAGCGCAGGCGAAAGCTGATCGCGCCAGCAGGCATATTGCTCGCCGACAAATTTGTGAATTCGCGAAGTCAGTTCCGGAAGCACGCCGGCCGGGAATCGACCATCCGGGCCGGGTTCCTGGCTGCCGTGTTCGACCTGCTGCATCATTCCGGCCAGCCGCACTTCGACAAATTCGTCCAGGTTGCTGGCCGTGATGGCGAGGAATTTCACACGCTCAAGGAGGGGATTGTTGGCGTCGCGGGCTTCTTCGAGCACACGTTCGTTGAATTGCAGCCAGGAAAAATGGCGATTGAAGAATAGCTCGGGGCCCTGATCGTTGCGGGAAACCATACCTCTCCTTGAGCTTCGGGAGAGTACCTGCGGTTTGTTACGGGCGCGTTACTAGCGCGAGTAAACGGCCGGCAGCGAACGAAGGTAGGCGATCACCGCTTGCGCGTCCGCCTGATTCATGTGGTAGACGTGCATCGGCGGCTGGATCGGCAGACCGTTCGGACCGATGCCGCGCTCGAGGATATCCTCTCCCTGCACGTCGGTGAATCCGACAAAACCTGCGAGGCCCGGCGCGCGGTTCGCCCATCCGGTCGTCTGGCGAACGGGCTCGATCCAGATCGGCGCGCCCTGCAGCTGTCGCGATTCATCGAGGTTCCCGTTTGCATCGCGAGGCGTGTGGCACTCTTCGCACATGGCCACGTCTTCAACGATGTAGCGCCCGCGTTCGACGTCGCCCTTTGGAGCGGCAGTTACGGCTTTCTGCGCGGGGCCGGCCGAAGTCGGGCGCGAAGCGAGCAACGCAGCGCCTGCCGCGACGGCAACAAGGATCGTGAAGCAAACAGCCAACCGGCGATTTGAATTCATCGGATTTTTTCCTGAGTTCATGTAGACGCGGTGCTTCGAGCGCAAATCATGCCCGCGAAACAGCAAAGTATCCCAAAAAATCCTTTGGCCTGTCTACGCCATTCTCGGACGGCAGCGCGGCAATCCGGAAATCGCTGAAAACCGTCTGGCGCGAATACTCGTAAAAAAAGATTGCCGCGGCGTTGCTCGTGAGCCCCTCCAAATTGGTACATACGAGCCGGCCCTTTTCGCTGCGCGAGAATTTTTCACCTGGTGCAAAACGCAATAAAAACGGCACCTTTTGCGATTCGGTCATTTCCACGATTGCCATGAACAAGTATGATGGCCCGCGAGATGGAACAGCCTTCGACCGCCCCAGCGCAAGCGACAAAACCGGTAGAACCGGCTCTCACCAAGAGCCTTTCCCTGCTCGAAGCCTCCGCTTTCAACATGTCGAATATGGTCGGGATCGGCGTCTTTCTCACCATCCCGCTGATTCTGGCCGAGCTTCCCGGACCGCAGGCGCTTCTCGGATGGCTGGCCGGCGCGCTTCTTGCAATCTGCGACGGCATGATCTGGTGCGAACTCGGTGCCGCGCTGCCCGGATCGGGCGGCACGTATCTTTTCCTCCGCGAGACTTTCGGGCCGCGCCGCTGGGGTCGATTTCTCGCATTCCTTTTCATCTGGCAGTTTATTTTGAGCGGCCCGCTCGAGATCGCATCCGGGAGCATCGGCTTCGCGGACTACTTCAAGTACTTCGCGCCGCACCTTACCGATCTGCACCACGGCTTGCTCGCCGCGCTGGTCGCTTTTGTCGCGCTGGCTCTTTGTTACCGCCGTATTCAGACGGTCGGGAAAATCATGGTGGTCCTCTGGGCGGGCATGATCGTAACCGTCGGACTGGTTGTGACTGCCGGTTTCTCGCATTTCAATTCGCAGCTGGCGTTTCATTCGGGCGAGCCGTTTCACCTGAACGGCGCCGGCCTTCTCGCCTTGGGCGCGGCGATGTCGTTTGTCACCTACGATTTTCTCGGCTACTACGTGGTCTGCTACGTCGGCGAAGAGGTGAAAAATCCGCAGAGGACAATTCCGGCGGCGATCATCATTTCGGTGATTGTGATCGCGGCACTCTACTTCGCGATTCATGTCGCGGTCACCGGAACGCTCAGCATCGCGGAAGCCCGGCAAAGCCCTTATGTGGCGTCCGAGTTGGTCGAGAAAGTCTGGGGCGCGCGGACCGCTGCCATTGTGACAGCGCTGATCCTCTGGACCAGTTTCGCATCCACGTTCACACTGATGCTCGGTTACTCGCGCATCCCTTACGCTGCCGCCGGCGATGGATGCTTCTTTCACGTTTTCCGACACGTGCATCCGAAGGAACAGTTTCCCGATCTTTCGCTTCTGGTCGTAGGAGCTGTGACGATTGCCGTCAGCTTCATTCCGCTCGCGGCGGAAATCACGATTTTGCTCACATCGAGGATTTTGGTGCAGTTTATCGCCCAGGGAATCGGCGTCTTCCTCATGCACAGGAATTTCCCGCCCAGTCAGCGACCGTTCCGAATGTGGCTCTATCCGCTGCCAGCGCTGCTGGCGATTTCCGGATGGATCTACGTGTTCGCAACTTCGGGCGCCACAACGTTCACGATCTTTGGTACCGCCGTCGCGCATTCGAACATGTTTTGGGGTGCGATCAGCCTCGCGGCCGGTGTGCCGATTTTCTTCGTCTGGGCATGGCGCATGCACCACTGGCCCTTTGAGGAAACCGACAAAACAGCCGGCGCCTAGACTTTTCTGGTGCGCAGTCGAAATACCGAGCGCACATCGACCGGAGGCGAATTCGCCAGCAGGTGTATCGCGATAATCTCGGCATTCGTGACGAAAGCAACGACGGCCAGCGCGATGACGCTCCACGCCGAAGAATCCGACGCGAACAACGCAATCAAGGCACCCAACAAGCAAAGGCCATAGAATTTCGCCAGGTAGGAGTGAGTCGCGGGGTACTTTCTGAATTTCGCGAAGCTCACGGCAAGCACAGAGACTTCAGAAGCCAGCAGCAGTGCGATCGCCCACCAATTGGCAACGATCACGGGCTTCCTTAAAATCCACAGCGCCGCAAGAACGAAAAGATAGAAGATAACGTCAGTGACGCTGTCATATCGGCGCAGCCGATCGGTCGACACGCCAAACCGCCGCGCGATGATGCCGTCGAAAATATCCGAGAGCGTGCCTGTCGCCAGAATCGGCGCGTAAACATATTGTGGCGCTCGGTCGATGGCACACAGCAACGCGACCGGGCCAAGGAACAGCCTCAACGTGGTCAGCGCGAAGGGGACCTGTTTCATGGGGCCGATTCTACGGGAAAATGCCCGCACTGCACCTGGAATTGACGTCGCCAATGAATCGCTTCCCGAATTCGCGCCGCCCGGAGTAGAATGCGGCCGCCGGGAAAGTTCACAGCACCCTCTGTTTGGGCAAACCCGCCGCGCGGACCGGGCGGCACTACACAGAGGTACCACGGACTTTTTCACTCTTTTTTGGATCCAGATCGATTGTTCCCGAGCCCGCGGTTGCAAACTCGGGCAGCGTGAGAAATACCCGGACAGGTTGTTCGCAGAACGCTTTTTCATACGGTTGGGCCACGGATTTGCGCCGAGACGGCGCGTCGCGTCTTCTTCACCACCATTCCTCTGGAGGGAAACAAACATGGCGATCGACATGAACAAGCTCAACGAATTGCTCGGAAAAGGCGTGTCCGATTTCGGCGCGACGTTTCACGCGGCGCTGATTTGCATCGGGGACAAACTTGGCCTCTACAAAGCGCTCGCGGCGGGCGGACCGCAAACGCCCGCCGAACTCGCCAAGAGAACGGGCACGACCGAACGCTACGTGCGGGAGTGGCTTTCCAATCAGGCCGCTGGCGGGTATGTAACCTACGACCCATCGGCAGGTAAATTCAGCCTCTCGGAAGAGCAAGCGTTCACGCTCGCCGATGACAACAGCCCGGCGTTTCTGCCCGGTGCGTTTCAGCTGGCGCTCGCGGCAGCGAGAGCCGAGGAGGAGTTAACCCGGCGTTTCAAAACTGGCCAGGGAATGGGCTGGCATGAGCATCATCCCGACTTGTTTCTTGGTACCGAGAGATTCTTCCGGCCCGGCTATGCGGCAAATCTGGTCAGTTCGTGGATTCCTTCGCTCGAGGGTGTAGACGAAAAATTGAAGAGCGGTGCCCGCGTGGCAGACGTAGGTTGCGGACTGGGTGCCTCGACCGTCCTGATGGCGAAGTCCTACCCCAAGTCGGAATTTGTCGGGTTCGACTACCACGATAAGTCGATCGAAAAGGCACGAGAGCGCGCCAAGGAAGCGGGACTCGGCGGCAACATCCGCTTTGAGATCGCTATGGCCAAGAACTATCCCGGCAAGGACTATGATTTCGTGACCTTCTTCGATTGTTTGCACGACATGGGCGATCCCAAGGGCGCTTCGGCGCACGTGCATAGCACGCTCAAAAAGGACGGTACCTGGATGATCGTCGAGCCAATGGCGGGCGACAAGCTCGAAGACAACCTGAATCCGGTCGGCCGAGCGTTCTACGGAGCGTCGACGCTCTTGTGCACCCCAGCCTCACTTTCCCAGGAGGTCGGGCTCGCACTGGGTGCGCAAGCGGGCGAAAAGCGGTTACGCGAAGTCGTGACCGGCGGAGGATTTTCGCGCTTCCGGCGCGCCGCCGAGACGCCGTTCAACCTCATATTCGAAGCGCGGCCGTAGAGCGAACAGCGCTTGAAGCGTCGCGTGTTCAGCCCACGCAGCGCAATCTATTTGTTCGATTGCGCTGCGTCAGGCAGGGCGTAGGCGATATAGCCGCGCGGCAGGTTCGACGATACCTGCGCGCGTCCGCCGGGAGCCGATGTCGCATTGACGATCAGATACTGCTTTCCGCCGACTTCATACATCGCTGGAATCCCCTGAGAATTTCCAGGCAGGCTCGCGGTCCAGAGGACTTTGCCTGTCCCCTGGTCGTAGGCGCGGATCTTCAGATCGCCGCCGGGCATGAAGATCAATCCGGTCGATGTGGTGACCATGCCGACGCGAATGTCGATTCCGCCGGTATCGTGAACACCTTCACGTATGGCGCGCATGTCATCGCCCACGGGAATCTGCCACTGGATCGTCCCTTTATTCAGATCGTAAGCCGTCAGCGTCGCAAACGGCGGCTTGATGATATTTCCCTGAATGTTGTAACCGGTGTAGTAGCGCACGTCTGGCGCGTCCACGTCGTCCGGATAAGACGGACCACCCATTCCGCCGTACGACGTCAGCCCGCGCGTTGCGGCCACCGCTGCGGTCATAATTTTTCCGGCTGGCGATCCACCGGATGCGACGACTGGTCCACCGAGATTAGGCGCCGGCGCTTCCGCCGCTTGTCCTCGACCGCCGCGGCCACCGGCAGCGGCAGCCGGGTTCGAAAGATAGGCGAGCAGCGCGTTCATATCGGTCTCGTTGATTTCGGGACTGAATGCCGGCATCGGGCCTCTTCCGCCGTTGATCGTCGAGCGAATCGTATCCAGATCGATCCGCTGCGTTATGTCGACAAGGGACGGGTAAGTCGTGTTTCCCTTCAGGTCCGCGCCGTGGCAGCCCTGGCAATTGCTGACGTAGATCGTGCGCCCCTGCGCCGCCGAGCCGTTCACCGGACGCGCTGCAGCGCCGGCGTCAGTATTTCGTCCGGGCATTGCGTCAGACATTTTCAAGATGGCCGGTTGGTTTAGCGTCATTACGTAGACCAGGCCTTTGACGGGGTTTGCCGCGGTCGTACCCCAGTTTGCTCCCCCCTCATTGCCCGGCATTTGAACTGTGTCCCGCATCGAGGGCGGCGTGAAGATGCCTTCATTGCGTGCTTCACTGACGACTTCAGTCCAATGAGCACGTTCTTCCGGCGTAAGGATGTAAGGATCGATATCGTCGGCGGTGAATTTCTGCACGGCAAAGGGAGGTGGCGCGGTCGGGATTGGCTGCGTCGGAGATGCCTGTTCGCCGGGCATATCGCTCTTGGGAACGGTCCGTTCAACAATCGGCCAGATGGGCTTGCCCGTCACGCGGTCAAAGACATAGAGGAAACCGGTCTTGCCGGCCATGGCGACCGCATCAACTTTCTTGCCTTCGCGATCGATGGTGATGAGCTGCGGCGCGGCCGTGTCGTCGTAGTCCCACAAATCGTGGTGAACATTCTGGAAATGCCACAGCCTTTTGCCGGTTCGCGCGTCCAGAGCGATCAGGCAGTCACCGAAAAGGTCATTACCGAGTCGGTCGGCGCCGTAGAAATCGTAGGTCGCAGAGCCCGTGGGAAAATAGGCGATGCCGCGCTGCGTATCGATGGTGATTTCGCCCCAGGTGTTCGCACCGCCCGCGTAACGCCACGCATCCTTGTTCTTCCATGTGTCATATCCGTATTCGCCCGGGTGCGGAACCGTGTGAAATTGCCAAACCAGCGCGCCGGTGATCACGTTGTAGGCACGCAGATCGCCGGGCGGAGACATATAACCTTCGCCGGTCGCCGAACCTTCAATCAACAGATTTTCAAAAATCTTCCCGGGATTATTGGATTGGATTCTGCCGAGCGGGCCGGATGTCGAAAAACGCCCCAAGCCTGCATGTAGATCGACGATTCCGTCTGTTCCGAAGGTGAGAATTGACTTGCCGGTGGTGGCGTTGATTTCCTCGAGAAAGCCGGCCCGTGCAAAGATCAATCGTTTGTCTTTGTGATCCTTGCTCTCCCAATAGTTGATGCCGCGCGGCTCGATGCCTTGCAAGGCTTCGTGTACCCAGATTTCTTTTCCGGTTGTGGCATCGAGAGCTACCAGAGCGTCATTGCGAGCGAGCACGTACATCACGTTGCCGACGACGAGCGGATTCCAAACGTAGGAGATCGTGTCGTTGCTCGGATAGGACCAGGCGACCTGCAGCTGGCTCACATTGTCTTTTGTGATCTGCGTCAGATCCATGTAGTGCGAGTTGTCGGGCCCGCCGCCATTGTCGCTCCATGTCTTGTGATCGGGCCCTGCCGCGTTCCCCGGCACCGCGGACTTTGCGTTCGCGGGCTTATTTGCCGTCTGCTGCGCTGCGATGAATTTCACACCCAACGCAAGGCAAAGAATCAGAAAGAGATGACGCCAAAATGACAGTTTTGCATTCATCGTCGTTTCGCCGGGATAGGGATGCGTGCTAAATGAGTTTCAAGAGCGCGTCGCGGACCGATTGCACGGCTGCGTACGGATCGGGTCCGTTGCTTCGGCTGCTGGTCTCGATCGAGAACAGGCCCTTGTAACCAACCTCCTTCGATATCGCGATTGCTTTCGCTTCATCGTAACGATCCGGCGCGTAGTGCGCGTGGCTGTTGCCGGAGGTCATCGCGTACATCACGCGCAACCCCGCGGCACGCGAATCCTCATCCGGGAAATTGCCGATGTCGGGGTTCGCGTAAACACCGGCCGCTTTGATGACGTCGACCAGAACTTCCCAGCCGCCATTTACTGGCGGAGCAGTTCCGCCCGTCGCGTTAGGCGCGGGAGCAGCAGACGGCGCGGCTGCTGCGGGAGCGCCGGTGGCGGGCGCAGCACCAGCCGGAGCGCCGGCGGCGGGAGTAGCCGGACGGCGTCCGCCGCCGCGATTTTCAAGGTCGATAAAGATTTTCTGCGTCTTCGCGTAGTCACCGATCGCTTTGAGAGTTGTTTTGGCCGTTTCGACGACATCCGGTTGGAGAGTCCCCTGATTCACCAGAAGCCTCGGACACCCCAGTTCGACCGCGTAGTCGATCCAAGTCTTGGAAAGGTCGATCATCTCGAGCCGTTGATATTGCTGCTTGGAGGAAATGTCCACGAAGTCGAACTCGAGACAGATCTGCGTCAATTGTGAGTTCGCTTTCTTCAGCCGGCCGCGCATCTCCTGAAAGTATGCTTTGTCTGTGGACGCAAAGTGCGTGTGCTGCATCTCCACGTGGTGAATGCCGTAGTGATCGGCGATCATCTGCGGCGCGTCCAGAATGTCGAGCGTGCGGTTCGGATCATCGGGCCGTCCGAGCCCTCCCTTGACGATGGTGTCAAAGCAGTAGGTCATCACGGACAAGCGGGCGAGCTTCTCCTGTTCGGAAGTGTCCTGCGCGCGCAACCTGCTTGCAGCGGCCAGCGCCAGTCCCCCGGCAATAAAATCGCGGCGTCTCATCGTTCCTACCTCCATGTTTCAGACTTGCAGCATTTTCACAGAATGAAAGCTGCATCCCAAAATAACCCGACTGCGGATTAATACACCCGCGCAATTTTCAAGGCAAGGAGACTTTGCGGATTTCTTCGATAAAGTTGGCGGTAGCCGGGCCTGCAGAAAATTGACGGCTGAGCCTATGGGGCCGGGAAAAAGGGACCACCCCTGCGTCGGGAGGGGATGAAGGCGGTCGAGATATAGGGAGGTTGTTATTTACTGTTGAAGTTGAGCACAACTTCGGAAATCAAACGATGCGTCCGCTATTCGCTCTTTCATGTTCGTGTGAAACTCAGTATCTCCGGGCAAAGCCTCCTCCGGCAATTCTGACTTGTGCTCTTGATACAAATCGACTATGAGCTGGAAATTCAGCACGTCTCCCGGCCTCATTTTCGAGCGGAGTTCGCTTTCAAGTACCGAATCGAGCCCTACGATTTCAATATTCCCAAGCCGGAATTGCGTTCCCTCCTGCAGCGACATGACCAATGCAATTTGTTGACGCATCTCGTCGATTTCAGTGTCCGGCGACGCCACAAAGTCGATATATCCGTGGGAGCTGTACCATTTCCTCAGCGCGGTTATACCCGTCCTGATTTTTTCTGGGCTGAAGAGATCCCCTTCATGTAAAGAGACGAGCGTGCTCAGCTCCTCTGTCGAAAACGCTAGGGGTTTTTCGGAGTCGATGTTGCGAAACTGAACCCCGGACAAGCTGTATCGCGGGCCGCCTCTCACTCCTGCGTGCACGACAACGTGCTCGAGGACCGGACTGGAAGAGATGATCCTGGCGTCCGCGCTGACATCTGCCTTCAGGTAGCCCTGATTCTGCAATGCACCCTTGAGACTCACTTCCCGTAAGTCGTCTACCCAGCCGTCACCAAGAAATATCCGTGCCTTAGTCTCAGAAACAACAGCGTTCCAAACCTCTTCGGTTACATCCGTGGGTCGGTCTAACACAAGGTCGTCGACGATGACCTTCGGTCCCGCGGAGCCGGATGACGTGGCTAATAAGCGGCAATGTTCAGCTTTCCAAGATGTCTGCGCAGACGTTGGGCAATATATCGGAAGGAGAAGACTACCGACGAAAACGACGCACAGCAAGCTACCGGACTTCATGATTGCTTAATATATGGACCGGTCGCCGGAAGCGCAAGCAAACGCCTTGGATTGGAACTGCGTGAGCCATTGGAGGGCGGTAGGCTGGCGCGGCCCAAGCGAGCCGCCGGATTTCATCTCCATCTGAGTAACGGAGTTCTCGTCGAACGTTACTAGGCCACCACAAGGACGCGAAGCGGACCTTCCAATAATTGAGACAGGCTAATGCGACTTGCCTTCAATCTTTCGTTGCTTTATGACTCGCACGGCAACGTGAGCGTCATCTGGCCAGATCGCAACTCTATAGACGTCGCGGCCTTCAAGGCCATCTTCGCTGAGCGCATCAAGATTTCCGTAATAGAGACGAACTCTGTACGAACCGGGTGAAACCGTGATCCGCGCTGCGTCTGGGAAGTAATCGGTGCAGCCTGCAACGACGATGCGGCCTGATGGAACGTCGAGGGGGCATTCATTCACTTGGTCCCACTTATTTAGGTCGTCATCGGGTTCGGTCTCACGGATTTCTATCGTCACGGGAACAGTCATGTTGCGCACCGTGCCAACCATCACAATTCCGGAACCGACTGCAAGAAGACGGTCCAGCGCTTCGCGCGTCCAAAGACCGCCCGGGTCATCGTTGGGGCAGCTCTCATCCTGCAAATAGAATTGGAAAAAGTCCGCGAACAGTTTGTAGTCGAGCTGCTTCATAGGTGAGTTGCGCAGCGCTTCCGTATGATAAGAGGCTCTATCGACGCATTGAGCCAAGAGCCTGGAAAGGGCTACGCGTGACGAGGCTAGGTGCATCACTTTTCCCCACCCCGTAATCTAACTCTGCAGCAAATTGACGGGTTAGGTCGCAGAGCGGTGAAAAGTGATACACCCCTCGGCCAGCTCAACAGCCCAAATTGAAATTGGGTCTGGTACGCGGCTTGTCCGGTCACCGCTTTGGGCCTTACCCCGATGAAGGCTGGGAGCGCCCTTAGGATCGGGTTCTATCAGGCTTTATCGTCACACCAACGATGACGACTTCCGCAACCACCGCTACGAAGTCCGGACGATTCAGTTAGTGCTTTATGTTTTGGTTCGTGGCCGGAGCAGCGTCATCGAGCACCGGTGGGTTTCTTCCGCAGCAGATGGGCAACAACTGAAACCGCTTCATAGAGTTTCTCGTGGGTGTCCACCTTATGGGGATCGCGTGCAGGCCGTTCATCGTTACGCGAAAAGCGCTCCATGCGGAGTGAAACGCGCTGCAAGCGGCCGAGCCGTACGTCAGCATACCCGAGCTACATTTGCATGACTACTGAGGAGGGCCCACCGGAGCTGCGCCTTCGACTGATGGCAGAGCGCCACGATCCGAGGGTGGCGCGCCGCGTCGTCCGCCGCCGCGATTGGCCGGAGCAGGTTGAGTGAGTGGAGGCTCTAGCGGGGAGGCGGCTGGCGGTATCGTTCCGCCCAGCTTGAATGCCCAGAGATTGTCGCCGTGTTGCGAAAGCTGGTAGTTGCCGCTGCCGCCCGCAAGAATTGCTACGTATTGCTCGCCATTCACCTCGTACGTCATCGCAGGCGCGTCGGCGCCAGCGCCGGTTTGAAACGACCACAGCTCTTTCCCGTCTTTCACGTCGTAAGCAACGAATCGTCCGTCCGATTCGCCATGAAATATCAGCCCTGACGCGGTAGTAAGCAGGCCACTCCCCGTTCCCAGGGGAAATTTCATTCGCTTCTGCCAAACGATCTTGTTCGTGGCCGGGTCCATCGCCGTCAGTGTGCCCGCGCGCGGCTCGCCTGCGGGTTTCACGAATGCCGGTCCCACGTCGCCTACCGTTTGTAGGCGATTCCCCTGCGCATCCCAATCCTGGCGGCGAACTGTAAACGCAGAATTTACCATTGACCCGGGAACATAAATAAGTCCGGTCTTCGGATCGAACGTCATCGGCGACCACGAATTTCCTCCCTGCGTACCGGGCGCCATCACAATCGGTTCGTCCCAATAAGCGCCAAAGATGCAGCTACTCTTGGCCTCTGCCGCCACGCTGCCGGGCTCGGGACATGTGGGCACGAATGAGTCGCCGACAGGAAACGGCTGCGTGGCAGCGGTCTTCATGCGCGGCTCCTGCGACACTGGTTTTTCTTCGATGCCGACGAGTGGCTTGCCGTTCGTACGGTCGTAAATGTAGAGAAAGCCAGTTTTACCGGCATGCATCAAAACTCTTCGCGTGCGGCCGTGAAACTTAATGTCCGCAAGAACGGGTGCGCTTTCGTTGTCGTAATCCCAGATATCGTGATGCACTTCCTGAAAATGCCATTTGTATGCGCCCGTCTTCAGGTCGAGCGCGACGATTGAGTCGGTGAATAAATTGTCCCCGCCGCGCTTCGTACCGTCATTGTCCGGTGAGGCGTTTCCGACCGACACGTAAACCACGCCCAATTGAGGATCGATTGCAGGCTGCGTCCAAAAGGGACCACCTCCGTACTTCCACGAATCGCCTTCCCATGTCGCCGACCCGCGTTCCCCCGGACCGGGCGTGGACCAGAATCCCCAAGTTTCCTTGCCGGTCTTGGCATCGAACGCGCCGAAGTGTCCGCGCGCTCCGGCTTCGCCGCCGGAGACTCCCATGTACACTAGCCCGTCGCAGTAAACCGCAGGAGCCACGGTCGTTCCCCGGTCGCCCACCTTCGAGCTCCACGCGAGTTCGCCGGTTTCCTGATCGAGTGCGATCAGGGTATTACCACCGCCGGAGGAAAAAACCTTACCCTCGCCTACGGCAACGCCCCGATTCGTCGAGCCGCCATTCGGCGACTGATATTTCCAGCGGATCGCGCCGGTCGCGGCATCGATCGCCATCACCCCGCCCGTCCCGGTGGGCATATACATCACTCCATTCACGACCACGGGAGTTGCTTCCATATTGCCACCGCCGGATTGGTTGGTAGTGTGGACCATCCATGCGCCTCCGAGCCGCGAAAGGTTCGCAGGAGTAATTTGCGTGAGCGACGAATACCGTTGATTGCCAAAATTGCCGCCCGCTGTGGGGAAATCTTTTCCCGACGGGGCGTCCCACGACACTTTTTCTGCGGCAAAAGAAATAAATAAGCACGCAGCGAGTGCCGCTGCTAGCGCGATTCGTCTGGCTGCCTTCGACATTGAAACTCCAATCTCATGTCTGCGTCGCGAATTTATGTTCTGCGACCCGCGCGGCCAACCTCATCCTACTATCTTCGCGATGGTTGCCAAGTCCCATCTGATTGGTCCTAGTGCTGTATCGGAAGCGCGTATCCAAGAAAAATGTGGATGACCACGCCCTGTCCGGTAAAGCGTTAGTCACAAATTGGCAAAACGGGAATTGAGTTAGACTAAGACACATGTGCGGTGCTGATCATTTCTGTGTCCCTTTCGTCATAGTCTCCGCGATGGTACTTTGCGAGGCGAAATAGTTCGATAACCGCATCATCGACTTCGGACGAACGAACAGACTGAATCCTCGCAATGCACAGTCCGAACCGAAGATCGGGGCGTTTACCCGAAGATTGAGACTCCACGCGGTACTGCAATTCCAGTACTGCACATCGGAAAACCTCTCGCTCAGTCTCACTTTTAAAGTAGATCCAATGCCGAACATCCCTACCCTGGCCGCAGCAGGGCAGTTTCGCACTCTCCTGTCTCCTATCCCTGCGGCCAATTGACGGGTATGCGGATAGCACCGCGAAAAAGGGCCCCCCCGTGATGTTAACGGGAAATCTAACCGGGTTCTAAATCTGGAGTCGCATTCGCGGTGCACTTGCGTCCACCGACCCGATGCCACTCGCAACCGTCCTTGCTCAGCCATTCGCCGAGATCATCATCGCTTTATTTTTGCCTGGCGCGGTAATGTTGTGCTTTCGACTCTTGGCTCTTTTGCGGTCTGAAAATAACCAAAAGTCGAGTTGGGTAAAATATCGGCAGGCCACAAGGTTCTTGATGGCGGCAAGCTTGGCTGCATGGTGGGCCGCTTGGGATTTATATTCCCTCGCAGGCTTCCTTACGGCTCGATTTCCTCGCCTGTCGACTGCATTAGGAACCGAGTCTGCTCAAGACCTACTGTTCTGCGTGCCCCCGCTTGCCGCTGTAGGGGCTGCGCTTGCTCTAGCCTACAGCGCCGATGCGAACTTCCTTCGACTGAAGTGGACCGTTATCGATTTCATCAAACTTGTGTTTTGGAGGCTAATGAACTTCTCGCTCCCATTGCTTATGGTTGCTCTCGGTTTCGCCGATCTATGGAAAGGCAAGTTGTCGGGCTCTCTATGGATTTGCCTCGCAGGCATCGTCGCGCTAGTGGGAACAGTCGGCTTGGCACACAATCCGAAGGTTGAATGGAATATGTCGGAGCAAGATGCTCTGGACATTCTCACGACCGCTTCATTGGTGCACCGAAAACTCGATCAAGCATACCGATACCGGAAAATATCCGCTTAAAGAGCGTTGAATGTACCTCGTGGTCGCTTTTTCCCTCTTCCTTTCGTATTTTCAACTAGGTCGTCGCGGTGCGCGGGTGATTAACAGCTCTTGGGTAATAAAAAATGCGCCTGAATGTCACCGTTTCATCCGAAAACATATCCGATCAAAAGTCGGAGCTATTGATTGGGACACGGTGACAAACGCTTTAGAGCCAAAGTATCAACGACTCTGGACACCGCGAATTAAATTCCTCAGAACTCGCAGAAACCAACGTGAAATTTCGCTGATCCTAAATAAATATCGAGACAAGCTGTACGTTTTTGTCGCACAAGCGGAGTCAGCGGATTTACAGGTTAGAGACAGAATTGCAATAGCTCTGGTCCGGCTCGCACAATCAGGAAACTTGCTCGCCAGAGATCGGTTAATGGAACTCATTCAATACACAGTGGATACCTGGCTCGAACGCTACAGTTTTATGTCTCGCTGGCGAGGCCGCGAAGATGGGATTCGCGATCAGATTTGCGGATGTATCCGCCGCTATCGGTATTCAGGCTCATTCTTCAGATATGTTTTTAGGACACTGGAATGCGCTGGTAGAGGCCTCGCTCCGACGCTCCCGTTCAACGAGAATTAAAGTACCTGCCGAAACACACAGACGGTTGTAGCATTTGGCGATGCGTTCTTTTGGCACGTTCGTTGTCGGGGCGATGGCGCTCAGCTTGGCTCTTTTGTTCCCCTCCCTCGAACCGGCGCTCGAAGCTGTCGTGGCAATCGCGTTCGTAACCGCAGTTGCTTACGGCTTTGCGCTGCATCCTCGCAAGGATGTGTTTTACATCCGCACCACCCAAAAAGCCCGCGACCTTGATCGCAATTTGACAATTGAACACGATCAGTTAGCCGTCCGGGTCGAGACGGCGCGTCTGTGGCTGCTATTTGTCCCAACGGCTCTCGCCGTAGCGTTCCTTGTCGTAACGTCAGCCAACGGTACCCTTTGGCGTTTCAGCTTGTTGGAGACTTTTATTCATTCAGAAGCGGTCGGAATGGCGTGGGCATTGCTCCGCGCACCTTTCTACGTAGTCGGGCTTGGACTTTGGATTTGGATCACCGAGCGGCGTGTATTGCGAAACGCGGCGGCTTGCAGTGCGCGATCTTACCATCTCAGTAATGGCCGCGTTGGCTTTCAGTTTGTAACAGACGAAGGAAAATACGGGGGAGGGGACGACTTCTACTTCGGTCTGGCGAAGCCTTGGGAAGTTGCCACCCTGGTTTTCTACGATTCGAACGATATTGACCTGTGCAAGATCGGAATGAGTTTTCTATTTCACAAGATCGTCTTGCTTGGGCGTGGCCTCACGGACCTGGATCGCGAAACGGTCGCGGTTCACCGGATAATTCGAGAACTGACGGGATAACCGTCAGAGTTGTGAATTAAGGGGCGTCCGGGGTGTATCACTTTTCCCCGCCCTGTAACCTAACCCTGCGGCAAATTGACCGCCTTCATGGCCGCGCTATACTGCCCGTAGACCCTTTTCACCCGCCAAAGGAGCATCCATATGGCGCACACCGAACAAGCCGTCATCTTGAGCGCGGCCCGCACGCCAATTGGCAAGTTTCTCGGAGGCCTTGCGTCGCTATCCGCGCCGGATCTGGGCGCCAAAGTTGTCGCTGAAGTCGTGCGTCGTGCTGGCATCGATCCCGAGCAGATCGACGAAACGATCATGGGTAACGTGGTGCAGGCCGGCCTTGGACAGAATCCCGCCAGGCAAGCCGCTTTGCGCGGGGGACTCAATCCCCGCGTGGCCGCGATGACGATCAACAAGGTCTGCGGCTCGGGGCTTAAAGCGGTCGGCCTTGCCGTGCAGGGCGTGCTGCTCGGCGACTCAGAAATCGTTGTGGCAGGCGGCATGGAGTCGATGTCGAACTGCCCCTATCTGCTCAAAGGCGCACGATCCGGCTACCGGCTCGGGAATCAGGAAGTCCTCGACGCCATGATCGTTGACGGCCTCTGGGACGTGTACGGCAATTACCACATGGGGCAAACGGCAGAACTCGTTGCCGAAAAGTACTCCATATCGCGCGAGGAGCAGGACCAGTTTGCCGTTGAAAGCCACCGCAAAGCGGTGCGCGCAATCAAGTCATGCTTCTTTGCCGATCAGATTGTGCCCGTGGAGATTCCTCAAAAGAAGGGCGAAGCCGTCGTCGTAAAAACGGACGAATCGCCGCGCCAGGATACATCCTTGGACGCCCTCGCAAAACTGCGGCCGGCGTTCAAAAAAGACGGCACAGTAACCGCCGGCAACGCGCCCGGCACCAACGACGGCGCGGCCGCAGTCGTTGTCACAACTGAGCGAACCGCCGCGCGGCTCGGAAAGCAGCCGATGGCGCGAATTGTTGCGCAAGCAACCAGCGGCGTTGAGCCGCAATGGGTGATGATGGCGCCGGTCGAAGCCGTCGAGAAATTGCTGCAAAAAGCGGGCTGGGATCGCGATAAAGATGTTGACCTCTATGAACTGAATGAAGCGTTTTCGGTTGCCGCAATCGCTGTGACGCGCGAGCTGAAGCTTAATCCCGAGAAAGTGAATGTAAACGGTGGCGCGGTCGCACTCGGACATCCCATCGGAGCCTCGGGCGCGCGCGTCCTGGTCACCTTGCTTTATGAATTGCAGCGGCGCAATCTGAAACGCGGAATCGCCGCGCTGTGCTTAGGCGGAGGCAACGCTGTGGGGCTCGCCGTTGAAAGAATGTGACGCGGAAATTGAAAGCCGGCTTGCTTATTTCTTGAAGAAGCGGCGCTGCAGCCGTCCCAAAATCGTATTCGGCCCGCCGTAGACAAACTCAAGCGCCTCGTTCTGAGCGAACTGACCCATCAGATTGTGCTCGCCCATGTGAAAGCCGAGAGTCGGACCGTTGTGACTGGGAATCCACGCGTTTGCGGCAACCATCGGACCGATGAAGGGGGAAATCGTCAGCGCGGGAGAGAATGCCATGTGGCCGTCGCTGCCGCGGCGTGACGCGACGCTCGAATAGGCCGCGTGCATAAACCGGTGGACGAACCCGTCGCACAAGCAGCGATAGTACGCCGTGTCTTCGTGAAAGACCTCGGCGATCGAATATTGCGCCGTCGCAGTGACCATACTGATCCCGAGGTTGCTTGCCACGCGCTGGCCGTAGGCGCCCGCGCCTTGATGCCACGGGCGCGGGAAATTGAATCCCTGATCAATCGCCCCGGCGAAAGACGCTCCGGCGAACGCAACCGGACCAACCGCGTTCCACGCGTAGTTTCTGAATTTCTGTTGCTGTGTCGGACGAATGTAGAAATTCGTCCCGGGATCCTTGACCGGCCGGTTCGGAATAATCGGAGGCGGCAACGTCGCAGACGTATCCGCCGCAATCAGGCTGGAGGCATCGGCAAAGGCATTGTCCTCGGTATCGGTGGACTGGGCGCACACAATACCAGAGACGAGAAGAACAGCGGCAAGAATGGCGAAGGGCCCAAGAAACTTTGAAATGGCGTCACCCCGTACCTTCACGCTAAGGCACGTTACACATGCTTCAGTGCGCCGAAAAGTACATCAGATTCGACGAACGCACAAGGCATATTCGGGAGAATCGAAAGAGCCATACGTACTAAAACCAGGTTCTGGGACTGCGCGAGCTTACGCCTTCCTTTTTTCGCGCCCATCGCGCTGGCGCCGATCGGCCTCGGCAGTCTAAGATCCACGCCATGTTTTGCCCCGTTTGCCATGCGGAATACCGCCCGGGCTTTACGCACTGCGCAGACTGCGATGTGGACCTGGTCCCATCCCTCGATGAAGCTGGCATTCCCGCCGCTTCGGCGCGTCAGTCGGACAACGACACGGCAGCGGTTGTGTGGGCAGGTGTCGATCCCCGATTGGCCGACCTTGTCTGTCGAGCGCTCGCCGACGCAAATATTGATTACATCGACGAGCAGCCCGACTCCGTGCTTCTGCCCGCGATACACAGAGGGATGCATGAAATTCGAGTGTCTAGCGCTGATCTCGAGGCAGCCCAGAAAGCGATTGCCGAACGATGGTCCAGGCCCGCAACGGATGAGAATGAGAGTTCCGAGAATAGCGAAACAGCCACCGAGGCGCTGTCTCGAAGCAACGCGACGGTGAACCCGTTCCATTTTCAACAGCCCGTTTTCAATCGCCCTCCCGAAGAACAGACGGTGGAACAGAGCGTTCGAGGCGAAGCTGATGAGGAGTCGATTCCGAATGACTACGTCGAGAATTTCGACCCCGAAGAAGCCACCGTTCTGATCTGGTCTGGCGAAGATTCGCAAATGGGGCCGATCTTCAAGGATTGTCTTTCGAACGTTGGCATTGGCTGCGTGCTGAAACAGAACTCCGGCAAGACCGAACTTTACGTAATGCCGCCGGCCGAAAAGCGCGCCCGCGAGGTCGTTCGCGAAATTGAAGAAGGCACTCCGATGCAATAATCCGCAGTAGGCTCCTTCTTTCCGGCAGTCGCTTTCGTTATCATCCCAGCATGTCCACAGACAATATAAAAACAGTCGCGGTCCTCGGCGCCGGCACGATGGGCAATGGGATCGCGCACGTTTTCGCGCGCAGCGGTTATAACGTGATCCTGCGAGATGTGAACCAGGAAGCGCTCGAGCGGGCCATCGCCACGATCGGAGCGAATCTCGAGCGCGAAGCGAAAAAGGGCAAAATCGCCGAAAGTGAAAAAGCCGCAAGCCTCGCAAGGATCCGGCCAGTGACCGACGCAAGCGCGCTGGCCGGCGCCGATTTCGCTGTGGAAGCTGTGCCCGAACAACTCGACGTGAAGGTCAGCGTGCTGAAGGAAGCAGACGCGGTGCTCGCGCCTCACGTAATTCTCGCTTCGAACACGTCGTCGATTTCAATCACAGAGCTGGCCGCGCAAACGAGCCGTCCCGCGCGCTTTCTCGGCATGCACTTCATGAATCCGGTGCCGGTGATGGTGCTTGTGGAAGTCGTGCGAGGCAGGACTACGAGCGACGATACCTTTCGCGTTACTATGACCCTCTGCGAATCGCTCGGCAAAAAACCCGTGGCCGTCAACGACTCCCCGGGATTTGTCTCCAATCGCGTCCTGATGCCGATGATCAACGAAGCCGCATTTGCAGTTATGGAAGGCGTAGCCACGCCTCAAGCCATCGACGCCGTGATGAAGCTCGGCATGAATCATCCGATGGGCCCGCTTGAGCTCGCCGATTTCATCGGGCTCGACGTGTGCGTGGATATTATGGGCGTTCTCGAAAAAGGATTCGGCGGCGAAGCAAAATATCGCGCCTGCCCGTTGCTCAAGGAATACGTCTCTGCCGGACGCCTCGGCAGAAAATCCGGTCGCGGCTTCTATTCCTACGGCTGAGCGGAATCCTTTCGGTCGCGCGAGTGAATATTCATCCGCAAGCCGTGCTTGAACCGCAGCGTGATCAGCGGCTCGGGCTGCACGATTTGTCCGGGCGTGAGGCGCAGCCGAAATCTCTGCGCGATCGTGGCAACGACGAGCGCTGCTTCGAGCGTCGCGAATCCCTGTCCAATGCACCGCCGCGGCCCATCTCCAAAGGGAAAGTAGGCGCTCGGCAGGATCACACCGGCTTTTGCTTCAAGCCATCGCTCGGGGCGGAACTCTTCTGGCGCTTCGAAAAACCGCGCGTCGCGATGCGTGACCCATTGGGCCATCAGTACGGTCGTATCCTTCCCGAAATCGTAACCCCCCAGGCTGAATGAATCGATCGACGTCCGCGCCGTAATGTAGGCAGGCGGATAGAGCCGCAAGGTCTCCTGAAGGACAGCTTGCAGGTACGGAAGCCTCGTCAGGTCAGACACTTGCGGCGTCCGTCCAGCGAGGACGCCGCTCAGCTCCTCGTGCAAACGGTCTTCTGCCGCCCGGTTTTCGGCAAGCAGATACCAAGTCCAGCCAAGCAGCAGTGCCGTGGTTTCATGACCGGCGAGAAAGAGGGTCATGGTTTCGTCACGCAATTGCTGCGGTGTCATTTGTGAGCCGTCGTCGTCCATCGCGCTCATCAACAGCGAGAGCAAGTCGTTGCCTTCGCCGTGCAGCGACCGCCGCTCCTCGATGATCCGGTAGACGAGCGAATTGAGAAAGTCGAGTTCGCGAATGGCGCGCCGGTTTTTTGGCGTCGGCCATGTTTCGGGCAAGCGTAACGGCGAACGCTGCCGCCACAGCTGGTAGCGCATCAGAAATTCGAGCGCTTCGCCCACATGCTGCGCCTCGCCGGGAAGCGTGGTGCCGAAAAGCGTTCGCACGGCGATACCGAGCGTAAGCTGCATCATCTCGCTCGCAAGATCGCGCTTGTCTCCATCCCGCCAGCGCCGAATCCACGCTTCGGCGTTTTCCGTCATGGGCGCGCCGTATTCGTTGATCCGGCTGCGGTGAAACGAGGGCTGGGCGAGCCTTCGCTGCCTGCGCCAGAAGTCACCTTCGCTGATCAACAATCCCTGGCCAAGCAGACGACCCGTGACCCGGCGTGTGAGCTCGCTTTTGTGAAACTTGGCCTGCTGCACTACGAGAACTTGCTCGATGAAATCGGGATGATTGAGCAGGACCCGTTCCTGGCCTGCGACAATGAAGCGAACGATATCCCCGTACTTGCGAGCCACCGTCGTCAGCACGCCGAGAGGATTAGCGCGCACCGAAAGCGCGATGCCCAGAAACGGCAGTCCCTTCGGCCCCGGCGGTCGGTTTTTTCCATTCATGAACATCGTTCGCTTGTGACCCTCAGACCATTTGTAGGCGCCCGAGACGTTCAGTCTAACCCATCGCGCGGCTCGTTCTAATTGCCTGCCATACGCTTCGGAAACTGTCACGCCGATCGCACGAATCCGCTAGAATGATTCGCATAGGCCGCTCGTACGAAAGCAACTCCATGGAACTTGAAAAGCCGGACTGGCTTCTCCAAATGGAAACGATTTTCGAGACCCTCAATGAGGGTGTGCTCGTCGGCGACAGCTGCCACCAGATTCTCTACGTAAATTCCTGCCTCTCGGAGATGATCGGCAATCCCAAGAGTGAGATCGAAGGTCGGCCCGCGTCTTACTTTTATTCTCCCGAAGAGTATCAAGTCATCCTGAACCAGGAAGCGCGCTCGCTCGGCGGGACCAACCGCTTCGAATTCGTGCTGCCCAGGAAAGATGGCAGCCGCATGCCCGTCATTATCAGCGTGCGCCGGCTCGAAGACCCCGATGGCGGCGAGTTTGCCATCGTCACGTTCACAGACATCTCCGACCAGAAGCGCGCCGAATCGGAATTGCGCGATGCAAACCAGCGTCTCGAGCAGCGCCAGCAGGAAATCGAGGAAGACTTGGCGCTTGCGGCGCGCGTCCAGCAAAGCCTCGCGCCTGACTCGCTGCTATGGGGAGGCACCCGTGTCGAGGCTTACTACCACCCGGTGCGTACGATCGGCGGAGACTTCGGGCTCGTCAGCCCCCGCGACGGCCACCTCAATTTGCTGGTTTGCGACGTTTCCGGCCACGGCATCGGCTCAGCGCTTGTAGCCAACCGCATCTACACCGAGACGATGGCGCTATTGCAGACCGGTACGCCGCTCGGTGAAATGCTCCACGAACTGAATCGCTTTTTTCTGCAGACAATCGGCGGCAGCGTCTTCATGTTCACGCTCGCGGCCGTCCGGATCGAGCAAGGCGCGCGCAGAATGGTATTTGCCGGAGCGGGTCACCCGCCGGTGATGGTCGTTTCGCCGGGGCAGGAGCCGCGTCAGCTCGAGTCGCGGAGCATGGTGCTCGGCGCCCTGCCGAATGCGATTGGCGCAGAGCCCTCGATTGAGGTGGACTTGGAACCCGGCGATCGCGTCGTTTTGTATACCGACGGAATTACGGACGTGTTTGACACGCAAGGCGAAATGCTTGGCGTGGAGGGCGTTCAAAAATTCGTACGCGAAACCGCAGACCTCCCCCTTGCGGAAATGAAGCAGGGAATCCTCGATCGCGTCGCGGCATGGCGCGAAGGCCCGCCGATTGACGACGTTTCCCTGGTGCTGCTCGAAGTTCTGTAGATCCTTACGGCTGCAACGACGCCAGGTAGGACACGATGTTCACGATATCGTCGCTGCCGAGCTGCCGCACAGGCTCCTTCATCAATTGCGTGTACGGGCCATTGCGCGCGCCGGTTTGAATGTCGATCAGTTGGCGCGTCATCTGGCTCGGTGAACGGCCCGCAATGGATGGCACATTACCGATGCCCTTCAAATCAGCGCCGTGGCAGATCGAGCAGCGGATCGTTTTGCCGTTGCCGCCGTTCGTCACAAGCTCTTTGCCTTTTGCGAGGCTGCCCTTCGGCACGTAAGCCGCGAAGCCGGAGCTCGAATCGCGCAATTCGGTCCGTTCAAGGTCCTCGGGTACTTCGATCACGCGCTCGCCAATCGGCTCGTTGCCTCCGCCATCGACTACGTTGAGCATGCCGCCATTGGGACGAGTCACAGGCACCGTGTCGGTCTCCACCACGCGAATCCACGGCTTCAATTTGATCGTAGAGAAATACGTTGCAGCGGCCTTTGCGTCGTCGTCGCTCACGTTGGTCCCAATCCGCACCATGAGAGCCACCGAACCCATTCGCGGCTCGGAGCTTTTGCGCAGGCCGTTTTTGAAATCGGCGATTTGCTGAAGGATATAGCCCGCGGGAAGGCCGGCGACACTTTCGTTTTCCGGACGGCCCTGACCATTGGGCAAATGGCAATATCCGCAAGCTTGCACGGGCCCGGCGCCCTGTTTGTTGCCGTGCGCAACGACGTCCGGCATCGCCGGGTGCGTGTCGGGGAACCAATCGGGAACCGAGAAAAGGTCGGCGATGTACGTTGCGGTGAATCCTGCCGAGCTCCCTGGTACGTGCTTCAGTGAACCGTCATCCGGAGCGCGGCCGGGAGCAGGCGCGGGGCCGCGTGCGCCAGCTGGTGCGCCGCCCGGCACACCGCCGCCGGGACCTCGGCCGCCTCCACCACCGGGCCCGCGGCCCGGAGGAACCGGGTAGGCCCAGACAGGGAGCGTCTGCGCGTTCGAAGCTTGCGCCGCCGGAGCGCCGGCCTGATTCTGAGCCAAGATCGAAACGCTTGAAAAACCGACCGCCACAATCGCAACTAGCGTTGATGCGCCGATGACCAGACCACGCCAATTCATCAAATTTTCTCTCCTCAGCAAAAATCATCCGCGAACCACAAAAGCGCGCAATCAGGGTTCAAGTGAAGCCAGATACGAGACGACGTTCACGATGTCGTCGTTTGTCAGTTGGCGCACCGGTTCTTTCATAAGCTGCGACCATGGACCGTTTCGCGCGCCGCTTTGAATGTCGATAATTTGGCGCGCCATCTGGCTTGGAGAACGCCCCGCGATGGAGGGCACGTTGCCGAGCCCTTTTAAATCCGTACCGTGGCAAAGCGTGCAGCGAATCGATTTGCCGCTACCGCCCGTCATGACAAGCTCTTTGCCCTTTGCCAGGCTTCCCTTTGGAACGTAAGCCACAAAGCCCGAGGTCGGATCGCGCAATTCGGTGCGCTCAAGATCCTCGGATACTTCAATCACGCGTTCGCCGATTGGCTCGGTGCCGCCGCCATCGACGGTAACGAGCATTCCGCCTTGCGGCCTCGTGACGGGAACCGTATCCGTTTCTATGACGCGAATCCACGGCTTGAGCTTCTGCGCGGCCCAATAGTCCGCCGCCGTTTTTGCGTCTTCGGGGCTGATCGCCTTTCCAATGCGCGTCATGAACGTATAGCCCATTCTTGGATCGGTGCCTTTGCGATCGCCGTCGCCGAAATCGCTGAGCTGCTGAAGAATGTAACCCGCGGGAAGACCGGCAATGCTTTCATTTTCCGGACGTCCCTGCCCGTTGGGGAGATGGCAGTACGAGCATGCCTGGACGCCGGAAGCGATGTTTCCTTTCGAGACGATGTCGGGCATGTTGGGATGAGTGTTCGGGAACCAATCGGGAAAACCGAACATCCCGTTGCTGCGGATTTGTGTTTGCGTCAGGCCGACGTCGCTGCCGGGGACACGCCTGAGCGAGCCATCGTCGGGAGCGCGCCCCGGCCCGCGACCGGCGCCCTGCGCACCACTTGCCCCTCCTCGGTTCGCGGCCGGTGCGGGGGAGGCAGCGTTTGCTCCACCGCCTGCATTTGGTCCGCGGCCTGCGCCAGGTCGCGGCGGACTCACCGGATACGCCCAGATGGGAACGTTGGGAGCGGCGGCTGCTTGCGGAGCTAGAGAGCTAGCAGGCACAGCGCTTTGATTCTGCGCCGCCATCGCGACTGCCAGCGTTCCGGCGGCAGCCAGCGCGACAATCGTGGCGACGTTCGCACCAAGACGATAGAACTTCACAGATTTTTCTCCTCGCCAAGCAATTCGTGCGCGAACAATATCACAAAGCATTTGTCGCCCCTAAGCGCAATCGTTGGCGATGAAGACGGAAGACTCATTTTTTTTCCACGCGGATCGTGATGGCGGTTTTTTTCCCGACGCGGAGAGTGTGGTCGCCCGGTTCGGTCAAATCGAGCACGCGCGTCACCTCGTCGATTCTTGCTCCATCCCATTCGACCGCTCCCTGTTTGATGAGCCGCTCGGCCGACGCACGCGATGTGCCGGCTTGCGCAAGTCCGACGAGCGTCGATAGCTTCACTTTTGCCGCTGGCTCAAGGGGAACAACCGCCATTTCCGAGGGCAACTGGCGTTTACTGAAAACTAGATCCCATTCGGCGGCGGCCCTCCTGGCGGCTTCCTCGCCATGGAATTGCGTGACGATCACGTGAGCCAGTTCCATTTTTGCTTTTTTCGGATGGAGCGCGCCGGTGCGAACCTCTTCGCGCATTCGAGCGATATCGCGCGAAGAAAAATCCGTCAGCAGCTCGTAGTACGGCCACATTGTTTGGTCTGAAATTGACATCAGCTTTCCGAACATCTCGCCAGGCGCCTCCGTTATGCCCACGTAGTTTCCGAGGCTCTTCGACATTTTCCGTTCGCCGTCAAGTCCCACAAGGATCGGCATCGTGAGAATCGCCTGGGACGGCAGACCGTATTCCCGCTGGATATCGCGGTGAACGAGCAGGTTGAATTTCTGCTCGGTGGCCCCGAGTTCAACATCGGATTTCAGCGCGACGGCATCGCAAGCCGTGAGCAGCGGATAGAGAAGTTCGTGAACGGAAATCGGATGATTATTCTCCAGGCGTGAACGAAAATCTTCGCGCTCAAGCATCCGTGCGAGGCGGTAATGCCCACAGAGACGAACGATGTCCTGGCTCGGCATCTTTTCGAGCCATTCGCTGTTATAGCGAACCTCGGTTTTTTCCTTGTCGAGAATCTTGTAGACCTGCGCGAGATACGTCCTTGCGTTAGCGTCGACCTGCTCGCGCGTAAGAGGCGGTCGCGTTTCAGAAACGCCCGTCGGATCGCCGATCATCGCGGAGAAATCGCCGATCAGGAAAATCGCGGTGTGGCCCATATCCTGAAAATGCTTCAGTTTGCGAAGGACCACCGTGTGGCCGAGGTGAATATCGGGCGCCGTTGGATCGACACCGAGATAGACGCGAAGCGGTTTGCCCGTCTTCGCGGCGTTTTCGAGCTTCTGCTTCAGCTCGTCTTCGCGAATAATTTCCGCCGAGCCTTTTTTGAGGTACGCGAGCTGTTCGTCGATGGGCTTGAAAGCCGCGGCCGCCATCAGTTTGTTCCCTCCGCCGCGAGCACGCGGCGGCCAACGATTTTGAAGCGCCCCTCGAGGACGATCCTTACAGCTTCTGCATAGATGCGATGTTCTTCCCGCAAAATTCTCTCCGAAAGTGTCTCCGGCGTATCGGAATCTTCGATCGCGACCGCCGCTTGCATCACGATGGGCCCCGCGTCGAGATTTTCATCGACAAAATGCACGGTGCAGCCGGAGATTTTTGCTCCATGTTCGAGCGCCTGGCGTTGCGCCTCCAGCCCGGGAAACGACGGCAGCAGCGACGGGTGAATATTGAGGATGCGACTCGGGTACGCCGCCACGAAGTAGGGCGAGATCAGGCGCATATAGCCCGCGAGGCAAACCAGATCGACTTTTTGCTCCTCGAGTGCGGCGACGACCAACCGGTCGTAGGCTTCGCGTTCAAGGCCCTTGGATGGAATCACTTTGGCCGGGATGCCGCGGGCGCGGGCGCGGTCGAGACCGGGAGCGTTTTCGCGGTTGCTGACCACGACGGCGATTTCGGCATTGGGAATTTTTCCGGCGTCGATTTTTTCGGCCAGTGCCTCAAAGTTCGATCCGCGGCCGGAAAGGAGCACACCGATACGTTTTCTCATGATTTTTTCACGGCATGCGAAATTAGCACATTTTCGCGGAGCGGCGAAATCGCGGCACTCCGAATCCAAACCCCGGGACAGGCCAGTTTCCTATCGACGGGAAGTGCCATTTTGATTGTGCCCATTGGAGCTGGGCATAATTCTTGAGAATTTCTCTTTCGATTGGAAATGCGGGATGCAATCTGAAAATGGAACAGCGGCGAGCGGACTACGTCATTCTACAAAGGTAGCCTCACAGATCGCGGGCGATAGGGCGTGTCAGCAGAGGCGCTCCTAGATCGACCGCTCCCCCGATTTTTACTTGCGATTTGGTCTCTTGTACCATCACACGCGTGAAACCGATCAAAATGCTCGGGCAGGCGCGGGCCCAAGACGGCGCCGTGCTGAAACTGATGCGTCGCGATGATGAGTACATCATCCTTGCCAACGGCAAGAGCCTTATGTCCAGCCGGATGCACGGCTCAGAGGAGACGCTCGGCACATTTGGATGCCGCAAGGCCCAGATGCTCGAGCGGCCCTGCGTTCTGATCGGGGGCCTGGGCATGGGTTTTACACTGCGCACCACGCTCGATCTGCTGCCGCCGGGCGCCAAGATCGTGGTGGCCGAGCTGGTGCCCGCCGTAGTCGAGTGGAATCGCGGCCCTCTCGGAGAGTTGGCCGGACATCCGCTTGACGATTCGCGTGTGCGCGTCGAGGTCGATGATGTGGCCGCCACGCTGTGTTCGCATCCCGGCGAGTTCGATGCGGTGCTTCTGGATGTGGACAACGGGCCGACAGCTTTCACGCAATCAAACAACGCAGGCCTTTACGACGATCGCGGAATCGCGATGATTTTCGCGGCTCTGAAGCCGCACGGCGTGCTGGCCGTATGGTCGGCGCATGAGGACCGGAAATTCGAGCAGCGATTGCGGCACGGGAGATTTGCCGTAGAGGTAGAGCGGGTGCGCGGACGGAACAACAAGGGCGGCCCGCGGCATATGATTTTTCTGGGGCACAAATCTCCCGGTAGATGAGGCAGCAGGGGGAAACTTGGCTACAACGGAAGTTTCCCGTTGTAGACGACGCGAGGTTTGCCGCGCGGACCTTCTTCGATGCGGCCAATCATGTAGAACTTTTCGCGGCGGCGGCGAAGTTCGCTTTCGACGCGAGCCACGCTTTTCGCCGGAACGACCAGGATCATGCCGACGCCTAGATTGAACGTCTGGAGCAATTCGTCACGCTCGATTTTGCCGACTTTGGCTAGATATTTGAAAATCGGCAGGACGGGCCAGCTACCCAGCTCGACGACCGCCTGCACGTTGCGCGGGAGCGCGCGTGGCAGATTGCCGGTGATGCCGCCACCGGTGATGTGAGCCATCGACGACACCCATCCGCGCGACAAGACGTTTTTCAGCAGCGGCCAGTAGGCGCGATGCGGTTTGAGAAGCTCGGCGCCGATTTTTCCGCCGACGTCAGGCACATAAGCGTCCGGTTCGTGGCCTGCAACCTCGAAGGCGAGCTTGCGAGCGAGCGAATAGCCATTGGTGTGAAGCCCTGTGGACGGAAGCGCGATGAGCGCATCGCCCGGGCGAACTTTTCGCGGGTCGAGTTGTTTGTTTTTTTCGACCGCGCCGACTATAAATCCGGCCAGATCGTATTCGCCCTCCGCGTAAAAATCCGGCATCTCGGCCGTTTCGCCGCCAATCAGGGAGCACCCCGCTTGCTTGGCCGCGCGGCTCATCCCTTCGATGACCTGCTCGACGATGCGCGTATCGATTTTGCCCATCGCGAGGTAGTCTAGAAAAAAGAGAGGCTCGGCACCCTGGGTGAGAATGTCGTTGACGCAATGATTGAGGACGTCGGCGCCAACCGAAGAGTGAATGCCGGTGGCAAAGGCGATTTTCAGCTTCGTGCCGACACCATCGGCGCTGGCCACCAGGACCGGCTCTTTCCAACGGCCGTCCAGTTGAAAAAGGGATCCGAATCCCCCGATCGGCGCGAGGACACCGCGCCGAAACGTCTTTCCCGCCATCGCGGCGATGCGTCGCTTTGCTTCATCCGCAACTGTGATATTTACGCCTGCATCGGCGTAGCGCATGTGTGCTCGTTTTCTCGAGGGGGTGGGCGGCCTTCGCTTTTTAGAAGAACAAAATTTAAGAAAAATGGCTACCAGAAAATGTGGAAGAGCCGGCTCCAGCGAATCTTGCTGGGATGAATGATGGCATTGCCGTAAGCCGCGAAGCGATCAGAAAGATGACCGGGCTCCCAGGCACCGTCCGGCGCCCTAATCGACATGTAGATCATCACCGGCGTGCCGATGATATTTTCGCGAGGCACGAACCCCCAGAAGCGGCTGTCGTTCGAATTGTCGCGATTGTCGCCCATCATGAAATATTCGCCCGACGGAACGACGAGTTCGCCGTTGACCGTATTTTTTGCCAGTTCATCGGCCCATTCCGGACGATCGACAAAATCCGACGAAAAATCCGCAGCTTGGGCAGGGAAATTTTCACGCGCATTGGTTTCAAATCCGGGCGAGTGCAGCGCGTAGGGCTCGACGAGCGCCTTGCCGTTCACATAAACGACTGAATCAATGATCTTGATATGGTCGCCGGGAACGCCGATGCAGCGCTTGATAAAGTCCGGGTAGCCCTGGTCGGCAAGCGGCGCTTTAAAGACGATGATCTGCTGCCGTTTCGGATTGCGCCAGAGCGGTGTGTGAATCGAGGTAAACGGAACACCGACGTCGTAACCGATGCGGCTGACGATGAGATGGTCGCCGATGAGGACCGTGTTCTCCATTGAGCCGCTGGGAATCACGCGCGCTTGCACGAGGCAAGCTTCAATAAAGAGGAATGCAACGATTACCCAGAACCACGAGACAACCTCGACCCAGACCTTTTCAGCGGTCGTGGGGTGATGGAGATGTACATCCTGGGGTTCGACCGGCAGCGCCTGGTCCACTTCGGTACTCACGATGAGCTCCTCGGTGAGGCAGCCGGCAGCGGCCGGAACATGCGGCTCCAGCGAATTCGTGTGGGATGAATCAGGGCGTTCAAATATGTCTCAAAGCGGTCGCCCATGTGGCCCGGTTCCCAAACATCGCCAGGGCCCTTGATCGACATATATACAAACGCGGGAGTGCCGATGATCGCTTGGCGCGGGACGAAACCCCAGAAGCGACTGTCATTCGAGTCGTCGCGATTATCGCCCATCATGAAATAGTTGCCGGCGGGAACGACGAGTTCGCCATTGACGATGTGCTTGGCCATTTCATCTTTCCAGCCGGGAACGTCTGAAAAGAACATTTCCGACGCCCGCGCCGGGAAATTTTCCCACGGCACATTTTGCGCGCCGTCGGTATGGAGCGCGTAAGGCTCATCGAGCGGAGCGCCGTTCAGATACACCTTTCCGGCGACGATCTTGATGCGGTCTCCGGGAACGCCGATGCAGCGCTTGATAAGGTCGGGATAATTCTGGTCGGCAAGCGGCGCGCGGAACACGATGATCTGTCCGCGCTGCGGACTGCGCCAGAGCGTGACGTGATGGTCGGTGAAGGGAATGCTGGCCTGATAGCCAACGCTGCTGATGATAAGGTGATCGCCGATCAGCACCGTGTTTTCCATCGAGCCACTGGGGATTACACGCGCCTGCGCGACGCCGCCTTCAATCAAAACGAGCGCGCCGACGACCCAGCACCAGGAAACGATTTCGCGCCAGACGCGGTTGTCTCTCAATCCGCGGCCCTTTGAGACAGGCGCATGCGACTCCTGAACGTCAAGCATCGCGGTGCGCCTCCACTTCAAGCTGCACCAATTCGGTGGGATAGACGCCCGTATAGCAGGACGTGCAGTATTTGCCCTCGCGATCTCTGACCGCCGCTCGCAACGCTTCGAGCGAAAGATAGCCGAGTGAATCGGCGCCGAGGAACTGG
Source organism: Candidatus Acidiferrum sp. (assembly GCA_035569955.1). Classification (GTDB taxonomy): domain Bacteria; phylum Acidobacteriota; class Terriglobia; order Acidiferrales; family UBA7541; genus Palsa-295. The sequence goes on along the minus strand of DATMLZ010000006.1, from coordinate 13,083 downwards.
CGAATCTCTTCGGTCGAATGGCGCGAGGCAATGAGCTCGTCGCGGCGAGGCGTATCGACGCCGTAGTAGCACGGAGAAATCGTCGGCGGACAGCTGATGCGCATGTGAACTTCGGTCGCGCCCGCTTCGCGGACGAGGCGAACGATTTTGCGGCTGGTAGTGCCGCGGACGAGCGAATCGTCGACCAGAATCACGCGCTTCCCCTCCAGCATTCGACGCACGGGGTTCAGTTTCAGCTTTACGCCGAAGTCGCGGATGGCTTGCTCGGGTTCGATGAACGTGCGGCCGACGTAGTGATTCCGGATGAGCGCCATGCGAAACGGAATTCCCGACTCGGCTGAGTAGCCGATCGCGGCCGGAACACCGGAATCAGGAACGGGCGCGACGATGTCGGCTTCGACGCCGTGTTCGCGGGCAAGGAGGCGACCAAGCTGTTCGCGACTTTCGCTGACTTGCTGGCCGAAGACAAGGCTATCGGGGCGCGAAAAATAGACGTGCTCGAAAATACAGTATTGACGCGGCTTTTCGGGAGCGAAACGGATCGACTCGATGCCGCTGCGCGAGATGCGCACCATCTCCCCGGGTTCGACGTCGCGAACGTATTCAGCATCGATCAAATCGAATGCGCACGTTTCCGAGCCAGCGACCCAAGTGCCGTCGATGCGCCCGAGAGCGAGCGGCCGGAAGCCGCGCGGGTCGCGGATCGCGTACATTTCATCGCGTGTAAGGAGCAAAAGGGAGTAGGCACCTTCGACCTGACTGAGCGCATCAGCAATTGCTCCGGGAAGATTCCGCGCGGCGCTGCGCGCGATCAGATGAACGATCACTTCTGTGTCACTGGTTGTTTGAAAGATCGAGCCGCGATGTTCGAGACGCCGGCGAATTTCGGTTGCGTTGGTCAGGTTGCCGTTGTGGCCGAGCGCGAGCTTGCCCTTGTTGCAATCGATGACGATGGGCTGCGCGTTGGTGAGCGTCGTGTCGCCAGCCGTCGAATAACGGGTGTGGCCGATGGCGAGATCACCCGGCAGGCGCTGGAGAACGTCGGGCGTGAAAATTTCCTGCACGTGACCGAGCGACTTGTGGACGTGAATGTCGAGCCCATCGGACGAGGCGATGCCGGCCGATTCCTGGCCGCGATGCTGGAGCGCGTAGAGACCGAGGTAGGTAAGTTTCGACGCTTCCGTGTGGCCGAATACGCCGAACACGCCACAATGATCGTGGAAATGATCGTCTTCGAGGATGTGGAGCTTTGACATTAAGCGCTTTCGAGTTCCTTGGCCAACGAATCGCTCCACACCTTACGGAATGAATCGATCTGCCCCTGGATCGCCGGGCCGTCTTCATATCTGATGCGAAACACGCCGCGCGTGACACTGCCGATGCGCAAAGCACGCACATTATATTGTGCCGCAATCGAGCTGACGCGAGCAAGCAACGCGGGATCGACCGAGACGATGGCGCGTGCACCGCGTTCGCTGAAGAGCGCGTATTCGGCGGGCTCATCCGGCGACTCTCGCGGGATTTTTGTGTCGGCCGCGAGACCCTCGGTACCGAAGCAGCATTCAGCGAGCGTAACGGCCAGGCCGCCGTCGCTCAGGTCATGCGCGGAACGAATCACTTTTTCGGCGGCGAGTTCGACGAGCGCGTCGATCAGGTTTTTTTCTGCGGCCAGATCGGCTTTGGGCGGTTCGCCCGCCGCAATTCCGTGAATTGCTTTCGCGTATTCGGACGACGAAAATTCCGTTTGCTGTTCTTCGCGCGATGGCGCAGCTTTCCCGGCATCGAGCAGGACGATCCCATCGCCTTCGCTCCGAAACGCCGATCCCATCGCGCATTCGGCGTTCTCGATCAGGCCGAGGACACCGAGAATCGGCGTGGGATAGATCGGCTTTCCCAGCGTTTCATTGTAAAAGCTCACGTTGCCGCCGGTGATCGGCGTTTCGAGCGCCGCGCACGCTTCGGAAATTCCTTCGATCGCTTCGATGAATTGCCACATTACTTCGGGCTTTTCCGGATTGCCGAAATTCAAGCAGTTCGTGGCGGCCACGGGACGAGCTCCGGTGCATGCTACGTTGCGCGCGGCTTCGGCAACTGCGTGAATCGCACCGGTGCGCGGCGCAAGCGAACCCCAGCGACCGTTGCCGTCGGTTTTGATCGCCAGCGCGCGATGCGATTCCTTCAAGCGAAGCACAGCGGCGTCACCTTGTCCGGGCCCCACACGAGTATTGGTACGGACCATGGAGTCGTATTGTTCCGTGATCCAGTTTTTCGATGCGATCGAAGGCGAAGCAAGTATGCGCTGGAAATTCCCGGTGAGATCGGCACCTGCGTCTGCAAATTCCACAAGTCTTTGCGGAACGGTTTGCGCCGGAGGTCTCGCGATAGGGCGCTCGTAGCGCGGACCCTCCTCTGCAAGCGCATGAGCCGGAATCTCGGCGGCAATTTGTCCGTGATGCAGGATGCGCAACAAGCCGTCGTCGGTGACGACACCGGCTTCGACGGCGTCAAGACCCCATTTTTTGAAAACGTCCAAAACTTCCTTTTCTCGGCCACGCTGCGCGACCAGAAGCATGCGCTCCTGCGATTCGCTGAGCATCATTTCGTATGGCGTCATATTCGTTTCGCGCTGTGGGATCCGCGCGAGTTCCAGTTCGATGCCGACGCCCCCACGCGAAGCCATCTCGCAGCTCGAACTGGTAAGGCCCGCCGCGCCCATATCCTGGATTGCCACGACTGCGCCGGTTTTCATGGCCTCAAGGCACGCCTCAAGCAGCAGCTTTTCCATGAACGGATCGCCGACCTGCACGTTGGGGCGCTTCTGTTCGGACGCTTCGCTGAATTCGGCTGAAGCAAGCAGCGATGCGCCGTGAATGCCATCACGCCCGGTCTTTGCTCCCACGTAAATCACCGGGTTGCCCGGGCCTTGCGCGCGCGCAAAAAACAGCTCTTCGCGCCGCGCCACCCCGAGCGCAAGCGCATTCACAAGAGGATTATTCGAGTAACAGGATTCAAAAAGAACTTCGCCGCCTACCGTGGGTACGCCGAAGCAGTTTCCGTAATGCGCAATGCCGCGGACGACGCCGTCAAGAATACGGCGATTTTGCGCGGACGCTCCGTTGCCATTAATTTCGCCAAAGCGCAACGAATCAAGGACTGCTATCGGGCGCGCGCCCATCGTAAAAATGTCGCGGAGGATTCCGCCGACGCCGGTCGCTGCGCCCTGAAACGGTTCGACAAAGCTCGGATGATTGTGCGATTCGATTTTGAAGACGGCAACCAGACCATCGCCGATGTCGACGACGCCCGCATTTTCTCCCGGGCCTTGCACAACGTGCTTGCCGCGCGTCGGCAGCTTCCGCAAATGGACGCGCGAGGATTTATAGGAGCAGTGTTCGCTCCAGCTGACGCTGAAAATACCGAGCTCTGTGAAATTCGGATCGCGCCCCAGAATTTTTTGGATGCGCGCGTATTCGTCGGCGGTGAGGCCATGCTCGGCCGCGAGCTGCCCAGTGACTGTGATTTCGTTAATCGACATTCTGAGTGAGGTACATCACGACACAAGACCGTGCGCTGATCAAGCCGAGACTCGCACGGCGGCACGATCTTTCGAAAGATATTCAACCATCGAGCGCAAAATGACTCGCCCATCGACCGAGCCGAGCCCGGCTTCAACGGCGCGCTCCGGATGCGGCATCAGCCCGGCGACGTTTCCTTCGCGATTGCAGATGCCGGCAATCGCGGCGAGTGAACCGTTCGGGTTGGCTTCGAAATCGTTTTCTCCGGCGTCGCGCCCATCGGGATGAACGTAGCGAAACAAAATCTGCCGGCTGCGTTCCAGATCGTCGAGCGTCGCCGGATCACAGAAATAACTCCCTTCACCGTGTGCGATCGGCAGCTGGAGTATTTCGCCCTGCCGGGCGGCGCCGGTAAAAGGAGTGTCCGTGTTCTCGACCCGGATATGAACCTGACGACACAGAAAACGCAGGCGCCGATTGCGCATTAGCGCGCCGGGAAGAAGTCCCGCTTCAACCAGGATTTGGAAGCCGTTGCAAACGCCGAGAACAAGGCCTCCGGAACGCGCGAATTTTTCGACCGCGCGCATCACGGGAGAAAACTTTGCAATCGCGCCAGTGCGCAGGTAGTCGCCGTAAGAAAATCCACCCGGTAGGAGGACGGCGTCCAGGCCGGAAAGATGCTCGCTCTGGTGCCAGATGAACTCGACCGGCTGCCCGACGATTTCGCCGATCGCATAGTGCGCGTCGTCATCGCAGTTTGAGCCGGGAAAGACCACAACGCCGAATTTCATCGCACGCTCCGATGACATTCTATCATGCGCGCGTTGTGGCACCGCAACGCGGGGGCTAGCTGCTCTTTTTGGTCTTTGGTCTCTTGGTGGGTTTTGATTTGCCGGCTTTGGCGCGAGCCATTTCGGCGCGCTTCGCCTTCGCCCAGCCCTTTTTGTTGACCTGGCGGCCGCGCGCGACGGCCAGAGCATCGGGCGGGACATTTTCCGTGATGATTGAGCCCGCGGCGACATAGGCGCCTTTGCCGATTCGCACAGGAGCAACGAGAGCAGAGTCACTGCCGACGAAAACGTTTTCGCCGATGGTGGTTTTGTGCTTCATGACGCCGTCGTAATTACAGGTGATCGTGCCCGCGCCGATATTCGTGCCTCGGCCGACCGACGCGTCTCCCAGGTAAGTGAGGTGATTCGCCTTCACGCCTTCGTGCAGCACGGAATTTTTGACTTCGACGAAATTTCCGACGTGCGCAGTCGCGCGAAGCTCGGTGCCGGGACGCAGGCGCGCGAGCGGTCCGACGATCGCGTCGGGTCCCACGCGGCTCGATTCGAGAATGGAGTGCGAATTGATCTGCACGCCGTCGTCGATACGCACATCGTTCAAGATGCTGCCGGTTCGAATCACACAGCGCGCGCCGATGGCGGTCTTGCCAAGAAGCTGCACGTTGGGTTCGATCAAGGTATCGGTGCCAACGGTGACGTCGGGGTCGATCGTAACCGTGTGCGGAAAATAGATCGTCGCGCCGGCTTCCATGATTTGCGCCGCCTTGCGGGCGCGGAGAAGTTGGTCGATCTCTGCAAGCTGCGCGCGCGTATTGCAGCCGAAAATCTCGCGCGGATCGGGCGCGACGACGGCCAGCACGCGCTCGTTCTTTTCGCGCAGCAAGCCGATCGCGTCGGTGAGGTAGAGTTCGCGATGCGCGTTTTCGGGCCGAAGCTGATTTAGAACGGGCCACAGCTTGGCGAGCGTGAAACAATAAATGCTGGCGTTGACTTCGCGAACCGCCTTCTGCTCCGGCGTCGCGCTCTTTTCTTCGACAATGGCTTGAACGCGGCCTTCCGAATCGCGAATGACGCGCCCGTATTCGCGAGGATCATCGAGTTCGGCGCTGAGGAGCGTAGCCGCAGCCTCGCCGCGACGGTGCGTATCGATCAGCGATTTGAGCGTCTCGGTGCGAAGCATCGGCGCGTCGCCCGGCGTGACGAGGGCAAGTTTCGCTCCGCTGCGAATCGCGCGGCGCGCGATCTGCACTGCATGGCCGGTGCCGCGCTGCGGCTTTTGGAGCACAGTTTGCGCCCCGAGACTGGCGGCGACCGTGGCCACTTCCTCGGCCTGATGTCCGACGACGGCGACGATCTGCGCCGGCTTCAGGCGGCGGCAGGCGCGGACGACATGTTCGAGCAGGGGCAGACCGCCGGCGCGATGAAGCACTTTGGCCTGTTCGGAACGCATGCGCGTTCCTTTGCCGGCGGCGAGAATAATGACTACGGTGTCTGAGGCGGGCATGCGCATAAATATTGTGGCCTGAGCGAGGGGCTTTCGCAACGGTGCGGAGCGATTCGTTGACATTGCGGCACGGAAGCGATAACTAGGCTTTCACCGTCTAGAAATACGGTCGGAGGAATGTGATGGTCTGCAACCAGTGCGGGACGCTGAATGCCGACAACGGAAAGTTTTGTTCGCGGTGCGGAACGGCGCTGCCGTTGGCTGCGACCCTTCCTCCGGCGGCGCCAGCTGGCGGCGTTGCGCCGGCTCCGGTAGCGCCGGGCGGATTCGTGCCGCCTCCAACGACCAGCGGAAAAGCCGTAGCCAGCCTGCTTTTCAGCTTTCTTTTCTTCTTCTTCATCCCAGCAATCATCGCGATCGTGCTCGGCCACCTGGCGCTTTCCGATATCAAGAAATCAGCGGGGCGGCTGAAAGGCCACGGAATCGCGGTGACCGGTCTGATACTCGGCTACCTCGGCGTGGTTTCGCTACCCTTTATCCTGATCATCGCGGCGATTGCGATTCCGAATCTTGTCGATTCCCGGCTGAAAGCGAATCAGGCCTCGGCCGTCGGTTCCCTGCGCGAGATCGATATGGCGGCCGTTTCGTACAACACCGCCTACGGAAACGGGTTTCCGCCGAGCCTCGACACTTTGGGCGGCCTCGGCACAACAGGCTGCGATCACGCGGGATTGATCGACGGCGAGCTCGCTTCGGGGCAAAAGAATGGGTACGTCTTTACCTATCGACTGATCGCGAGCGATTCCACTTCGTCTCCGCCGAAAGCGCCTGCTTCAGGCTGCAGCGTCGCGGGAGGCTCAGCGGGATTCACCGTGACCGCAACTCCTGTCACGCCGGGCGTGACGGGGAGGTCGAGCTACTTCACCGACGCCTCGGGCGTGATTCGCTATGAGCCGAATGCCGGCGCGCCGGGCGCCGACAGCCGGCCGATCGAGTAAATCTGGCGAGCTGAAAAATGGCCAGCTAGACGGTGCAGTCGAGCACGGCCGAACCGTTGATGCGGTCGGCCTTCAGGTCATTGAGCGCGCGATTGGCTTCACCCAGCGGAAACACCTGGACCTGCGAACGAATGGGAATTTCCTCGGCGACGCGCAAAAAATCCTCCCCGTCTTGCCGAGTGTTGTTGGCCACGCTGCGAATCACTCTTTCCTGATACAGCAGATCGTAATCGAACGTCGGAATCGGGCTCATGTGAATGCCGCCGAGTACCAGGACCCCGCCCTTTTTCAAAGCTTTGAGCGCGGGCGGGACCAGTTCGCCGGCCGGGGCGAAAATAATCGCCGCGTCGAGTTTTGCCGGCGGTTCGGCTGTCGCTTCGCCAGCCCAGACGGCGCCGAGTTTGCGCGCAAGCCCTTGGTGCTTTTCGCCGCGCGTGGCGGCATACACTTCCACGCCCCAATGCCGCGCGACCTGGATCGCGACGTGCGCGGCCGAACCAAAGCCGTAGAAAGCAAGCCGCGAGCCTTTGCGGACGCCTGAAAGACGCAGCGAACGAAAGCCGATAATCCCGGCGCACAGCAGCGGCGCGGCTTGTTCGTTGGCAAAACTGTCTGGAATTGCGTAGACGAAATCCTCCGGCGCGAGCGCGTATTCGGCATAGCCACCGTCAACCGTCCAGCCGGTGAAGGAAAGGTTGTCGCAAAGATTTTCCGCACCAGCGCGGCAGTATTCGCAAGTGCCGTCTGCGTGATGCAGCCACGGAACGCCGACGCGCGTGCCAAGTGGAAAACGAAGCGCTCCTTCGCCGAGCTCCGCGATGTCACCGACGATCTGATGTCCCGGAATGACAGGCGACTTGCGCGGCGTGAGTTCGCCTTCGATCACGTGAAGATCGGTGCGGCATACGCCGCAGGTCTTCACGCGGACAAGCACTTCGCCGCGACCGGGCACGGGATCGGGCGCGTCGGCGTAGACGAGCGGATTCGAGCGAATGTCGGCGGGCGCGCGCAGCAGGCAGGCTTTCATTTTGTTGCGACCTCTATCGAGCTAGCGCGCTGCGGCCTTGCGCAAGCCGGAATTTTCGGCCACATCCAGCGCGAGAGCGGTCCAATCCCAATCGGCGCGTCCTTTGGCGGTCGACGCAAGCAAGCGATCGCGGACCAAGCTCACCAGCGGCATGGGCATATTGCTGGCCGCCGCGGTTTGCGCCACAAGACTCATGTCTTTCAGGCCGAGCGCGAGGCGGAATTTCGCGTCTTCGAATTGGCCGTCGACGATGAGCTTGCTGTAAATCTGATAGATCGGACACGCAAAGAGCGTTTCGCCCATCATTTGCGAGACGGCCGCCGGGTCGACACCGTTCTTTTCGGCGAGCGCGAACGTTTCGGCCAGCGCTTCGAGTGCTGCCGCGATCATGAAGTTGCCGCAGAGCTTCACGACGTGCGCGGCTGCGGGATCATCGCCAAATTCGTAAGTACGCTGGCCGATCGCGGCGAGCAACGGACGAACGCGTTCGCGCGCCGCGGCGGGGCCGGAGTCGCAAATCCACAGGCGCTTTGCGGCCGCGGCTTCCGGGCGGCCGAACACGGGCGAGCCGACGTAATCGACGCCATGCTTGCGGTGATGCTCCGCGAGGTGCTTGGCCGTCGCGGGCGCGATGGTGCTGAGCGAGACGTGAACGCCGCCATGGCCGAGTGTTTCGACGAAGGAGGCTTCCGCGGTGCAGACTTGGTCGAGCGCGCGATCATCGGCAAGCATCGTAAAGACGATGCCGCCGGGAGTTGCGACCTCAGCCGCGGTCGCGACGATAGTCGCCCCCTTGGCCTTCAGCGGCTCGGCTTTCGATGCGGTGCGATTGTAGACTTTCAACGAGTGGCCCGCGGCGATCAGGTTTGCTGCGATAGGTTCGCCCATATTGCCCAAACCGATGAAGCCGATGTTTTCCTGCATTTTCTCTCCTGGGGCTTCTCTGCTTATTCTCGAAGACAGAACGACAACGTCGGGACTCCCAAAGTAAGAAGAATCAAGAGCGCCGGGTACGCGAACACGCCCCCAATTCGGCGCTGCGACGCTATAATCAGCAATCTGACGCGCTCTTCAGGGAGGATACTCGGAACGATGCCCAAAAAGAACTTCAAAGACCTCACCGAACGCGAAATCCTCGCATTGGCCGTCCAGCTGGAGGAGGAAGACAGCCGCATTTACGGCGATTTTGCCGACGGATTGCGCGAAAGCTATCCCTCGACGGCAAAAATTTTCGAAGAGATGCAAATCGAGGAGCGCAGGCACAGCCAGAGCCTGCTCGACATGTACCAGAAGCGCTTCGGCGATCATCTGCCGCTCGTGCGTGCGCAGGACGTGCGCGGATTTGTCGAGCGCAAGCCCGTGTGGCTGGTGCGCCCTTTGGGAATCAAAACGGTGCGGAAGCAGGTGAGCATCATGGAACTGGAGACGCGCCGGTTTTACGAACGCGCGCTCAGCCGCATCACCGACGCGCCGACGCGTAAACTTTTAAGCGATCTGGTGGAAATCGAAAGGCAGCATTCGGCGTTTGCCGAGACGCTTGAGGAAAAACACCTGACCGGTGAAGCGCGCGTCCAAGAGGAGAATTCGCAGCGTCGGCTTTTCATGCTGCAGGTGATCCAGCCCGGCCTCGCGGGCTTGATGGACGGATCGGTCTCGACGCTCGCGCCGATTTTTGCGGCGGCGTTTGCCACGCGCCAAACCCACGCGGCGTTTTTGGTGGGACTTGCCGCGTCACTCGGCGCGGGAATTTCGATGGCGTTTGCCGAGGCGCTCTCCGACGACGGTTCGCTGACCGGCCGCGGCAAGCCGCTCTTTCGCGGGCTCGTTACCGGTGCGATGACCGCCGCGGGCGGCCTGGGACACACGCTGCCGTTCTTGATTTCGAGTTTTCACGTTGCCTTTATCGTAGCAGTGCTCGTGGTCGCGGTTGAGCTCGCAATTATCAGCTACGTCCGGCACCGCTATATGGATACGCCGCTGCTTTCATCGGCGATGCAGGTGATCGTGGGCGGAACCGCGGTCTTTATTATTGGGATTTGGATTGGGAGTTCGTAGACGACCGTTTCGACTAGTCATCGGTGAAGCGCTGCTCTTTGAACGGGTCGCCGTAGATGTGATAGCCGTTTTCTTCCCAAAACCCGGGCACGGCTTCGGCCATGAAGCGCACGCCGCGCACCCACTTCACACTCTTCCAGGCATACAGATGAGGCACAACGAGCCGAAGCGGATAGCCGTGGTCGCCGGGCAGCGGCTCTCCGTTGTGTTTCAGCGCGAAAAGCGTTGTGGGGCGCATCAGGTCTTCGAGCGGGACATTTGATGTGTAGCCATGATCGGCAAGAATCAGCGCGTGCTTCGCTTCGGGCTTCAGCTTCACGAGCTTGGACACTTCAAGAAACGGCACGCCCTCCCAGTCGACATCGAAGCGGCTCCAGCGCGTGACGCAGTGCATGTCCGCCGTAATTCCCACCATCGGCAGGTGCATCAACTGCACCCACGTGAGCCGCGCGGGCTCTTCGACCAGGCCTTCGATCTTGAAATCCCAGCGCTCGGCATCAAAGCGCGGAACGTCGCCAACGTGTAGAACGGGCCACTTCAGCGTGAGGGACTGGCCGGGAGGCAAACGGCCGGCGTCACGCATGGCGCGTTCGAGTTGCTTGCGTTCCGTGAATTCGCCAAAGATCATCGATGCACCTGGGAAAAACCAAAACCCAGTATACGCCCGCTCAAGGGGCTGCCCAGAGCGCGTGCTATGATGGCGGTTTCGCAGCGCGCTCGTGCAAATCGGGAGGCGATTTTGTCCGCACGGATTCTGAACGGCAACGTGATTCGCGACCAAATTTACGGCGAACTCGCCGGTGAAATCGCCGCGCTCGCAGCGCAGGGCGTGCGGCCGGGACTGGCGGCTGTGCGCGTGGGAGACGATCCGGCCTCGAAGCTCTATGTGACGAGCAAGATCGCCGCATGCGAAAAACTGGGCCTCGCCAGCTTTCACATCACACCACCAGCCACAATATCGACCGAAGAATTGCTCGCGTTGGTGGGCGAGTTGAATGAGCGCGAAGAAGTGGACGGCATCCTGGTGCAGATGCCTTTGCCGCGCGGTATCGACTCGAAAAAAATTCTCGAAGCTGTTTCGCCCGCGAAGGATGTGGACGGGTTCCATCCGGTGAACGTAGGCAATCTTGTCGCCGGGAAGCCGGGACTTGTGGCCTGCACTCCGGCCGGTGTGATGGAGATTCTGGGGCGCAGCGGAATTCCCATCGAGGGCGCCAACGCAGTGGTGATCGGGCGCAGCGATATCGTCGGCAAGCCGATGGCGCTGCTTCTGCTGCACGCGAATGCAACCGTCACGGTCTGCCACTCGAAGAGCCGCGATTTGCCCGCGATCGCGCGCCGCGCGGATATTTTGGTGGCTGCGATTGGACGCGCTGCGATGGTAACTCCGGATTTCGTACGTCCCGGCGCCGCTGTGATCGACGTCGGTCAGATCGTCGTGAAAGACGCTGCGGAAGCCGAAAAAATCTTCGCGAATTTCCCCACAAAGCTCGAGTCGTTTCGCACCAAAGGCTCCGTGCTGGTCGGGGACGTTCATCCGGAAGTCGCCGAAGTGGCCGGCGCGATCACGCCAGTGCCGGGAGGTGTCGGTCCGCTGACGATCGCGATGCTCATGAGCAACACCGTGCGTGCCGCGCGGATGCGACGGAAAATTCAGCTGGCCGGGGCTGCCGGAAAGAACTGATGCTGCGCGTCGGCCTTACGGGCGGAATCGCTTCGGGCAAATCGACCGTCGCGGCGCTGCTGGGAGACCGCGGATGCGCGGTGCTCGATGCCGATTCGCTGGGGCACGATCTGATGCGGCCAGGGGAAGCCGCCTACCACGAAATCGTGCGAGAGTTCGGCGACGCGGTGCTTGCGCCGGATGCCGTCGTCGATCGCAAGAAACTGGGGGCGATCGTGTTTCGCGAACCGCAAAAGCTCGCGGCGCTGAACCACATTCTTCATCCGAAAATTCTCGATGCCGTGCAACGCTGGTTTGCTTCACTCGACCGCGCTGGCGGCCCGGATTTCGCGTTTGTCGAAGCAGCCCTGCTTGTTGAGGCGGGCTACCGGCCCACGCTTGACCGGCTGGTGGTCTGCTGGAGCACGCCGGAACAGCAAGTCGAGCGTCTAATGGCCCGAGGACTTTCCCGCGAGCAGGCCCGGCAACGGCTGGCGGCGCAGATGCCGGCCGACGAGAAGCGGCGCGCTGCCGACGACACAATTGACTGTTCCGGGACGTTGTCAGAAACTGAACAGCAGGTGGACAGGCTGCTCGAGACGCTCCGGCACGCGGCTGGCTCCGGCCGCAACATTTCCTGAAGCAAATACGTACAACTATTCAAGCAGCCGTTACCGTCGGGCAGCCTTCGTTAGGACGAGAAGGGAAGGATGGGCCATATGTTGCAGCCGCATAATGGGCGCAATGCGCTGCGCCTGGTCGTGATCGGATTGATCATAGGACTCGGTTCGTATTGGGTTGGCTCGCGTTACGGCCAGAAGCCACCGACGACGGTCGAGGCGCTGCGCACGCCTGCCGAGGCGACGGCCGCGAACCTCGAACCGATCGAAGCCGAGAATGTGCGTATCTATCGGCAGGCAGCGCCGGCCGTGGCGAATATCGTGACCCGCGCGGTCGAGTACGACTTCTTTTACGGCGCCGTACCGACCGAAGGCGCCGGCTCCGGATTTCTGATCGACACCGACGGTCACATCCTCACGAACAATCACGTGGTCGATGGCGCACAGACGATTGAAGTCACGTTCGGCGGCGCGGACCAAACGCGTTACAAAGCCAAATTCATCGGCGCCGATACGCGCAACGATATCGCGCTGATCAAAATCGATCCCGCGGGACACAAACTCACACCGCTGACGCTGGGCGATTCGACCGGCTTGCAAGTCGGGCAGCGCGTCCTCGCGATCGGTAATCCCTTTGGTTTTCAGAGTACGCTGACAACGGGCGTCGTGAGCGCACTCGGCCGCACGGTGCAGACCGGTGATACCACGTTCATTGATCAGGCGATCCAGACCGACGCGGCGATCAATCGCGGCAATTCGGGCGGACCGCTGCTCGATTCACGCGGGCAAGTGATCGGCATCGATAGCGCGATCTTTTCGCCCACCGAAACGTCGGCCGGAATCGGTTTCGCGATTCCGGTCAACACGGCCCGCCGCGTGGCGGAAGATTTGATCACGCAGGGGCATGTCCGACTTGCGACGTTCGGCGTGGAGGGGCGCGCCTTGTGGCCGGAACTTTCTGACGCGTTGAATC
>DATMLZ010000005.1:0-3821 GCA_035569955.1 Candidatus Acidiferrum sp. | reverse complement strand
CGAACGTTTCCTGCATGCTGAAAGGCGGCAACGAGATCTTCGAACACGTCAAGAAGCGCCTCGACATCGGCAATCGCGAAGTGCAGAAGAGCGGCACCTTTTCTCTGGAAGAGGTCGAATGCATCGGCGCCTGCTCGGGCGCGCCCGCCATGCAGGTGAACTACGATTTCCACGAAGAGCTCGATCCGGACAAAGTTGACGCGATCCTCGAGCAGCTCGAAGCCGGAAAGATTCCAAAGCCGGTACCGGTGATCAGCGGCTCGATCCACGAGCGCCACAAAGACGAAATCGTCATCATCAGCAAGCGCTTCGGCCAACCGAATTCGACGAAAATCGACACCTATCTGCACGACGGCGGCTACAAAGCGCTCGAAAAAGCGCTGACGCAGATGGCGCCCGATTCGATCATCGATGAAATGAAGAAGTCGAGCCTCCGCGGTCGCGGCGGCGCCGGCTTCCCCACTGGAATGAAGTGGAGTTTCGTACCCAAGGATTCGAGCAAGCCGAAATACGTGCTCTGCAACGCGGACGAGAGCGAGCCGGGCACTTCCAAAGACCGTCCGCTGCTTGAGATGGATCCGCACCAATTGATCGAAGGAACCGTCATCGCCGGACGGGCGATCGGTTCGAATCAAGGCTATATCTACATTCGCGGAGAATATCGCTATTTGATCGGCATTGTAGACGGCGCAATCGAAGAGGCTTACGCAAAAGGCTATCTCGGCAAAAACATTCTCGGCACGGGCTTCAACTTCGAGCTGTGTACGCATACCGGCGCCGGCGCTTACGAATGCGGCGAAGAATCGGCGCTCATGGAGTCGCTCGAAGGCAAGCGCGGCTATCCGCGCATCAAGCCGCCCTTCCCTGCCGTGGTCGGACTCTACGGCTGCCCGACAATCATCAACAATGTCGAAACGCTCAGCACCGTTCCAGCCGTCATAAACGGCGGCGGAGATTGGTACGCAAGTCTGGGCACTCCGAAAAACGGCGGGACGCGGCTCTATTCGATTTCCGGACACGTGAATAAACCTGGCATTTACGAACTGCCGCTCGGCTACCCGCTGCGCAAGTTGATTTACGAAATCGCAGGCGGCATTCGCGGCGGCAAGAAACTGAAGGCGGTCATCCCGGGCGGAAGTTCATGCCCGTTGCTTTCGGCGGACGAAATTGACGTCGCAATGGATTACGATTCGGTCGCCAAGATCGGTTCGATGCTCGGTTCGGGCGGTACCGTGGTGATGGATGAAGACACCTGTATGGTAGACGTTGCGCGGCGCATTATGCAGTTCTACGCGCACGAATCCTGCGGCTGGTGCATCCCCTGCCGTGAAGGCACCGCTTGGCTGCGCAAGGCGCTCGATCGTTTCCACCAAGGGCACGGCTTGGCCGAGGACATAACGCTCGTCGATGAACTTTCGAAAAACATGCTGGGCAGGACGTTCTGCGCGCTCGGTGACGCTGCGGCGCTGCCCACGATCAGCATCGTTAAAAAATGGCGGAACGAGTTTGAGGATCATCTCGCCGGCAAGTGCGCTTATAAACCGGCCGAGATGCTCGCCAGCGCCGATTGAGTGCTGGTTGTGCGAAGAACCAGGACAGATCCCTCGCTTCGCTCGGGATGACGGACATTTTTCGAGGCGAGTAGTGTGAGGATTCGAGCAGGAATATGGCGGAAACGAAACAGATCACGTTCACGTTGAACGGCCAGCAGATCACGGCGCCGGCCGGATCGCTCGTCATCGAAGCGGCCAAGCAGCAAGGCGTGGAAGTGCCGTCTTTCTGCTACTACCCCGGCCTTTCGTTACAGGCGGCCTGCCGCATGTGTCTGGTGGAAGTGGAGAAAATGCCGAAGTTGCAGACCGCGTGCACGCTGGTCGCGACCGACGGCATGGTCGTCAAATCAGACAGCGAGCAGATCCACGCCGCGCGCAAGAACATGCTGGAGTTCCTGCTGGCGAACCATCCGCTGGATTGCCCGGTTTGCGACAAGGGCGGCGAGTGTGAATTGCAGGACATGACCTTCCGCTACGGCCTAGACCACACCCGTTTCACCGAGGAAAAGCTGCACTACCCTGAAGAAAAGTGGTCGCCGCTTGTTTATTACGATGCCCCGCGCTGCATTCTTTGCTTCCGTTGTGTTCGCGTGTGCGATGAGGGTATGGACGTAAAAGCTCTGGGCGTAGGCGCCCGGGGCGTGCATTCGGTGATTCTGCCGAATGAACCGGGCGCGCTCGCTTGCGAAGAATGCGGCATGTGCATCGATATCTGCCCGGTCGGCGCGCTCACCAGCGGCACGTATCGCTACCAGACGCGGCCATGGGAGATGAAATACGTCGGCGAGCCTTGCACCCACTGCTCAAACGGCTGCAAGACCACGCTGAGCGTGCGCAACAACGAAATCCTGCGCGCGAACAATCGCGATCATTCCGGCGTCAACAACGAATTCCTCTGCGCCAAGGGCCGCTTCGGCTTTGATTTCACTTCAAACACCGAACGCATTCGCCAGCCGCTGGTTCGCAAGGGCGGCGTGCTGCAGCCCGCCACTTGGGAAGACGCGCTCGAAGAAGTCGCGCGGCGCCTGAAACAGGTAAAAGACCAGCACGGCCCGGAAGCTATCGGCGTAATCGGTTCGAATCACACGACGAACGAAGAAAATTATCTGCTCAACCGCTTCGCGCGCGCTTCGCTCGGCACGAACAATATCGATCATCACCGCACGGCCGATTATGCCGGCCTTGCCGCCGCTTTGGGCCCCAGAGCCGCACAGGCTCTGGCGACGATGCAGGATGTCTACACTGCGAAAGCCGTACTGCTGATCGGCAACGACGTGACAAATCAGAATCCTCTCGTCGCTTGGCAGATTCGCGCCGGCGTGCGCCATCACGGACTGAAGCTTTACGCGATCAACAGCCGCCCGAGCAAAATTCATCGTCAGGCGCAGGTCACCGTCGAAGTCGCCGAAGGGGGCGAACGCCAGACCGTTCGCTGGCTTGCAACCGAGCAGGGCCAGTTCGATGCCAAGACCACCGAATTGCTCGTGCAGCTCAAGGCGGCGCTCGAAGCCGAAGCGGATGTCGTCGTGCTGTTCGGCGCGGACATCCAGGGCGCAATCATTCGCGAACTGGTTTCGCTTGGCTCGCGTTTTGGCGGACAAACCAAATACATGGCGCTCGGCGATTATGCGAACTCTCGCGGCGCCGCAGACATGGGTGTGCTGCCCGATCGTCTCCCGGGATATGCGCATGTGTCGGATTCATCAGAACGGTCGCGTTTCGGCAAACTCTGGGGCGCGGAACTTGCTTCAACGCCCGGTATGACTGCTCGCGCGATGATGGAAGCTGCTGCCACTGGCAAGCTCAAAGCCCTCTACGTCGTCGGCGCGAACCCGGTCAAAACATTCCGCGCCTCGGCAACAGGTGACCGCTTCCAGGGTCTCGATCTTCTCGTCGTGCATGATCTGTTTCTCACGGAAACAGCCAAGCGCGCGGACGTGGTCTTCCCCGCCGCGTCGACCTATGAAAAAGACGGCACGCTCACCAATACGTCGGGCGAAGTACAGCTGACGACCCGCGCGGTGGATGCGCAGGGCCCACGCAGCGATTTCGATTTGCTGCGGATTCTTTCGCACCAGCTCGGCATGCTCGGCGCAGGCACTCCGGTGAAATTGCGAACCGCGGAAGCTGTATTTGACGAAATCCGTCAGCATGTGCACGGTTACGGTCTTTCGCAAGCTGCTTTGCTTGCAGGCAGCGCGGAACTTTCGAACGCGACATGCCGGACGGTCGAAGAGCAATACGACGTGCCAGCCGGCGCGGTATTTT
>DATMLZ010000004.1:0-2820 GCA_035569955.1 Candidatus Acidiferrum sp. | reverse complement strand
CAGATCGGTACCGTACGTTTGAGCGTGTCGATGGCGTAGCGGCAGGCGTCAAACGCAGCCGCGCGGTGAGCCGAGGCGACCGCGATCAGCACGCTGGTTTCGCCAATTTCGAGCCTCCCGAGGCGATGAACGATGGCGACCCGGCGGATCGCATATCTTTGATGCATCTGGGCGCCGATCTCGCGGATTTTCTCGAGCGCCATTTGCTCGTAGGCTTCGTACTCGAGGTAGAGCGTTTGCCGGCCTTTGAAGCTGTTGCGAACAAAACCGTCAAAAACGACCAAAGCGCCGTCCTCGGGCGCTTTCAGAGATTCTGCGATCTTGTGTTTGTCGATGGGCTCGCGCACCAGGCCGAAGATGTCGGTTTCGTGTTGGCCGCCGCTGACCGGGGGCAGGAACGCGATTTCATCGCCGTTTGCAAGGACCGTGCGGGCATCGGCATATTCCTGATTCACCGACGCAGCAATCGAAGGGCGAAACTCCGCAAATTTCGCGAAGCGCCGGCTGTAGCGGGCGAAAACGTCTTCGAGGCTCGCATTTTCGGGCAGCTCGGCGGTCTCTTCCGCCGCACCGACGATTTCCTTGAGTTGCCCGAAAAAAAGGATGCGAACACGCATTGCCGCATTCTATCGCGGGCGTTGGCCAGAGAGAAGTTAGCCTGGACGCCTGTGCGCAATCGGGTTTGCGCCGCACCGGGCGACGGTTTGCACTTTACGGAATCGTGATTCATCGACAGATGTAGGCGATTCGTTTATGATTCGCGTCTGGAGGGTTTCGTGCGAATTCTTCGCTCCGTTTGTCACAGCCTCGCGGTAGCCGCCTTCTTGCTCACGTTTTCAGTCGCCGCCCGAGCGCAAGCGGCGACGGCCGCGAAATCTACGACCAGCGCCGATCACCTCTCGGTGGGCGGCAATGTGCCCAAGCCTTTGACGCTTTCGCTCGACGATCTCCGCAACATGCCGCACAAGACCATCAAAGTGATGAACGAGCACGAGAAGAAGGAAGAGACTTACGAAGGCGTGCCGTTGGCTGACCTGCTCAAACAAGCCGGTGCGCCGGGTGGTGAGCAAATTCGCGGCGCACTGATGGCGACCTACGTGATTGCGGAGGGCTCGGACGGCTATCGCGCCCTTTTCTCGCTCGCCGAACTCGACCCAGGCTTTGAAGATTCCGAGGTTCTGGTCGCCTACAGCCTCGACGGCAAGCCGATGACGGGCGACCTTGGTCCGCTGCGCCTCGTCGTGCCCCACGACCAGCGGCCCGCGCGGTGGGTACGCATGCTCGAATCGATCACGGTTGCCAACGCGCCGAAGTAAGTCTTCTCGCACCTCGCTGCCCGAACACCCAATTTGATCGCGCGATTGTGGCATAATCGTGTGAGCGGAAAAGCCGGTCGATTGGCCCCTCTTTCGCGGCGGGCGTTGACAATTCAGAAGAAAATTCGAAAGAAACTCCTGGCGGCGCATCGCAAGCTGCGCGAGTTCCGCATGATTGCCAAGGGGCTCGTCTCGACCAAGCACCCCTTGCTTGTGCACATCATCCCGATCCGGCGCTGCAATCTGGCCTGCACGTATTGCAACGAATTCGACGATTTCTCGAAGCCGGTGCCGCTCGAAGAGATGTTCCGTCGAATTGACCGGCTCGGCAAAATGGGCACGGCTATCGTGACGATCAGCGGCGGCGAACCGCTCCTGCATCCCGAGCTCGACACGATCATCGGGCGCATCCGCAAAAACGGCATCATGGCCGGCATGATCACCAACGGCTATTTGCTGACGGCCGACCGCATCGAGAAACTCAATCGCGCGGGCCTCGAATATCTGCAGATCAGCATCGACAACGCCATGCCTGACGACGTCTCGAAAAAGAGCCTAAAAGTCCTCGATCAAAAACTGAAGCTGCTCGCCGAACACGCGGAATTTCAGGTGAATATCAATTCCGTATTGGGAAGCGGCATCAAGAATCCAGAGGACGCTCTTGCCGTGGCGAATCGCGCGGTAAATCTTGGGTTCACTTCAACGGTTGGAATTCTGCACGACGGCAACGGCCAGCTGCAGGCGCTCGGAAATCGCGAGCGAGAGATCTTCGAAGAGATCATGGCGCTCGGCAAGAGATCGTTTACGCGCGTGAACGGCTTCCAGCACAACATCGCCGCGGGCCGCGAAAACGATTGGCGCTGCCGCGCGGGCTCGCGTTATCTCTATGTTTGCGAGGACGGGCTCGTGCACTATTGCTCGCAGCAGCGCGGATATCCGGGCATCCCGCTCGCCGACTACACCGACCTACAGCGCCACCGCGAGTTCCTCACGAAAAAGGGCTGCGCGCCGCGCTGCACGGTCTCGTGCGTGCACCAGATTTCCACGATGGATTACTGGCGCGCGCCGCAAACAATCGAGGGCCCCTCACAACCGCCCGAATCGCTGGTGCAGCTCACCAGCTAGGCCGCGCAATCGGCCTTTTCTAGCGCGCTCTCGCGCCGCGAACTTCGCTATTTTGCTGGCCCCGATCGACGAGGATTGATGAATCCAATTTTCTGGGTGATGGCGGGTGCGATCGCTGTCGCGGTGATTGCTGCCGTCGTGTGGATGTCCGGGCGACGCGCCGAATCGCAGCTTTCTGCTGTGCGGCAGGAAATGCAAGGATCGCTTGCCGCACAAAACCAGCTTGTGGCGTCGCAGGTCAGCCATCTGATGCAGGCCGTGACGCAGCAACTCGGACAGGTGCGCCAGGAGTTGCAGGCGGGAGTGGCTTCGACCGGACAGCTTGCCAGCGACGCCCAGCGCGATGTGGCCGAGCGGCTAAAGTCTTCAACCGATGCGT
>DATMLZ010000003.1:0-17293 GCA_035569955.1 Candidatus Acidiferrum sp. | reverse complement strand
CTGCGGCGCCGCTTGAAGTCGCGATTACCGAAACCAGGGCCGCGCCGATGGCGTAATGGACGTCCACGTGAAAAAAGATCGTGAGCATTGGGACGACGACGACTCCTCCGCCGAGACCCGTGAGCGCGCCGAGAAAGCCCGCGAGAAGCGAACCGGCTGCGATGAGCGCCGTAAATTCGACAGAATTCATCGGCGCACCCTGCAG
This sequence comes from Candidatus Acidiferrum sp., assembly GCA_035569955.1. Lineage (GTDB taxonomy): Bacteria > Acidobacteriota > Terriglobia > Acidiferrales > UBA7541 > Palsa-295. The sequence continues at coordinate 17,088 of DATMLZ010000003.1, read as the reverse complement.
CTCATGGCTTGGTCGCGTCTCCCGACTCGATTTTCCAGAGAATTTGCCGGAGCATGCCGAGCCCCAGCCGCGCGTCGCCCGTCGAAAGCCCAAGATGGCGGATGGTGCGGCGCATTTTTTCGGCCGTCGACAGAGTTGTTGGGGGTTTGAGGTAACCGCTCTTTTGCAGGACTTCGACCAGCAGGGAACCGATGCGTTCGGCGTCGCCTGCCGTGGCCGGGTCGAACTTCGGTTTTGGCGCCGAAATCTTGTTCGGATCGCGAGCGAGTTCGTAGAGGCAGATCGCGACAGCCTGGCCGAGGTTCACCGAACGGTGTTCTTCTCGGGTAGGAATCTGCATGAGCCAATGGCAGTGGCTCAAGTCTTGGTTCGAAAGGCCGCGCTTTTCGGAGCCGAAAAGCAGCGCGACGTTGCTTGATCGCAGGCGCTTATTGATCGTGCGCGCGCCGAGCTCGAGCCGCTTGATCGGCTGCTGCAATTCGCGCCGCGTGGCCGCTGTCGTGCCAATGACGAGCGTGCAGTCGGCGACGGCTTCCACGACGGAATCGAATTTTTCAGCGTTTTTCAGAACAGGGGCGCCCCCCACGGCGGAACGCGCTTCGCGAAACGATGGTTCGTAGGGATTGACGACGCCCAGGTGGAGGAAACCAAAATTGCTCATCGCGCGGGCGGCCGCTCCGATGTTGAGCGAGTTGCGCGTATCGACGAGGACGACGCGCAGGCGGTCGAATTCGGTGCGCATTGGCGAGCGACTAATTCTACCGGGGATTTTGCGCGGCGTATATGCGGACCAAGCGGCTTATGGCACGGAATTGAAATGATACTCGTCGACGGTGATCCGTGATTCGAACTCGCCGCGCGCGGCGAGTTCGACGATTGCTTCGTTCAGTTGGGTTCGCTGTTCGCGGCTCAGCCAGTAGGCGCGCGCAGGCGGATTCTGAAAACGCGTGCGTTTTTGCACCAGTCCGGTCCAGCGGGCGAGCGGTTCATCTTGCGGGAAGAGTTCGACGATCACCAGGTCGATTCGGCGGATGTCGGCTGTTTGGCCGGTTGACCCGGTGCAATAGATCGCCGCGAAACCCTGAGCGAGCCTTGGCCGGATGAATTCCGCGAATGCGTCGCCGATTTTGGCAGTGTTCTCTCTGGGCACAGGCGTGCCCGGGCTGTCAGGCCATCCGAAAACTTTCGAGCCGAGCTTTTCGAGCTCCAGAAGCCCTTCGGTCTGGGCCGCGCTCGACGTGTGGGCGGTCGTTTGGTCGACCAGCAGATCGGGAACGGCACCGCGCTTGGCCATGGCAGGGATCACATCAGCGCAATTTCCGACAAGGCCGACGGAAGTCGCTTCGCGCGTCCGCACGGCGTTTTTCAGGATACGGAGGGCTTCGTCGAGATCGTTCACCATCACATCGCAGTAGCCCGATTTGACACGCTGCTTGATCGTTTCGGAATTCGCATCGATTCCGAGGAACGCAGCACCGTTCATCGGCGCAGCGAGAGCTTGCGTTCCGCCGGATTTGCCCATACCGCAGCCTGCGACGAATTTTCCCGTAAGAGTACCGCCAAAATATCTCTTCGACGCTTCGGAAAAGATTTCGTAGGCGATCAACAGAGCGATCTGTTCGGCCACGGCGGGCGTTTTGGCCGACACTCGCTTGGAGCCTTCCATGCGGTCATATTAGCGCGGAACCGAACCCGGGCTTCGCTACTTCATCGGCGCCACAGGAACCATCGCGTGTTCATAAGGCGTGCCAGGCCACATCATGTAGGGCTTGGCCGGATCGGGATCTTTCGCTTCCGTGTAGCCAAGCGCCTTGGCCGGAGAGCCGGTGATCATGATATGCGGTCCGGTGACGATCCAATGATTCGTGGCGGTTTTTGCGGTCGCGAAGGGATCGGTGTTGCTCGCGCCCGTATCACCCTGGAGCATGTAGCAAAGACCGATCTTGTCGGTCGGCGTCGCGTGCACCATCAACGCGTGGAAAAATTCCATACTGTTCGCATCGACGCACATTTTGTCCCTGTCGGCGACCATGCAGGTAAAACCGTTCTTGCCGGCGCGTAGTGTGGTCATGTTTCCCTTGTCGTCCATGCGGGCGACGGCGGCGTCTTTTGCGACGCCGGCAGGAGCGGCGGAGAGAGCCTGTGCGATGTAGTCAGCGTCAGGCGAAGGCTTTTGCTGAGGCTTGGTCGCGAGGGCCGAGGCGCCGAAAAGCAAAACGGCGACAAAGAGCAAAGTGCGACAGCACATGTGTCCTCCTTGAGTTTTTGGGGTGAGTCGTTCTCACACAGAACGGGTGAGCGCATTTTATATCCGCGCGCTTTGCTGTCAAGCACCGCGGGTGATGGTGCGCTTTTCGCCGCGGCGCGTTGCGAAGGGCAACCTGGTGGGCTACAGTGGCCTTCATGGCGGTCGGCGCGGAATCCGGAACGCAGTTTCCTTCACTGACGAAGTGTTTTATTGATGCCGTGGACTCGTTCGCGAGCCCGCGGATGCAGATGTATCGCACGGAGGCCGAATCGGGCGCGAACGCTTGGAAGTCGATCACGGCCCAGGAGATGTTGCGGCGTGTAGCTGGACTTTCGAAGGCGCTTGTCTCGTTTGGAATCGCGCCGGGCGACCGCGTCGCGCTTTTCGCGCCGAACAGTCCGGAATGGCACGTCGCCGATCTTGCGATTCAAGGTGCAGGCGCAGTTGTCGTGCCGATCTATTTCCATGAATCGCTCGACCGAATCGCTTACATCCTCAATGATTCGGCTGCGCGAATTGTCTTCACAAAGGGCGACGAAGAGGCCCGCAAGATCGACGAGGTTCGCCGACAGGCCACGGGCTTAGAGCAGGTGATTTCCGTTTCGCCTCCAGCGGATCTGCGCGGTGCAGTTCAGCCCTACGAACCACTGATTGCTGGCGTGCGCGATGCGGACGTCGCCGACTTCCGCACGCGAGCCAGCAAAATTTCGTCCGATCAACTTGCGACGATCATTTACACCTCCGGCACGACCGGCGAGCCAAAGGGCGTAATGCTCAGCCATTTGAATCTCTGCTCAAACGCGCTTGATTCGACGGCTTCGGAGACGTACTCGCGCGAAGATATCGCGCTTTCGCTGCTGCCGCTGGCGCACGTCTACGAACGCGTGAACGACTACAGCCACCTTTTTCGCGGCGTCACGGTTGCCTATGTGGAACAGCTTGAAACCGTGGCTCAGGCGCTGCTCGAAGTGCGGCCGACGATCGTCGCCGGTGTGCCGAGGCTCTACGAAAAAGTCTACGCAAACATTATTGAGAAGGGGCATCGCGAAACGGGTCTGAAGCGCAAGATTTTCGATTGGGCGATCGCCGTTGCGCGGGAATCGGCTTCGTGGCACGCGCACGGCAGGTCACCGAGCGCGACGCTTCGGCTGAAATGGAGTGTTGCGGACGCAATCGTCTACAAGAAAATTCGGGAAGGCGTCGGCGGGCGAATCCGCTACTTCATTTCGGGCGGCGCCCCGATCAGCGCGGAGCTCGTGGAATTTTTCTGGTCCGTCGGCATCAAGGTGTATCAAGGCTACGGCCTTACGGAGACGTCGCCTGTGGTCGCCGTCAACACGGTGGCGGCAAACAAGATCGGCACCGTCGGTCGGCCGATCGCGCACGTTGACGTCAAAATTGCCGATGACGGCGAGATTCTGGTGAAAGGCCTTTGCGTGATGCAGGGTTACTTCCGAAAGCCCGATCAGACGCGCGAAGTCTTTACGGGGGATGGCTGGTTTTGCACCGGCGACATCGGGCAACTCGATGCCGACGGATACCTGGTCATTACCGACCGCAAAAAAGAGCTGCTGAAAACGGCTGGAGGAAAATTCATCGCGCCGGCGCCGATCGAAAACAAACTGAAGACATCGCCTTACATTCTGAACGCGATGGTCGTGGGCGATCGGCGCAAATTCGCATCCGTGCTGATCGTGCCGAACCCCGATGCGATCGCCGTCAAAGCGCGCGAGGAACAAAGGGATTTTTCGCCTTCCAGAATCACCTCTGACCCGCGGGTGCAGGAATTAATCGGGCGGGAACTGGAGCGGCTGATGGAACCGTTCGCACAATATGAAAAACCGAAGCGATTCGCGCTGATCGAAAAGGATTTCACCTACGGGAGCGGCGAGCTGACCTACACGATGAAGCTCAAGCGCCGGGTGATTGAAGATCGCTACAAGGATGTAATCGCCCGCCTCTACGCGGATGTCGAAGAGCCGCGGCCTCTCGCGCAGACATAATTCGCAGTACAATACGAACCGGAGAAATCCCATGGCAGATCAATTGATGATTGCCGGCCGCCGGTTCGCTTCGCGCCTCGTTGTCGGCACGGGCAAATATCGCAGCTTTCAGGAAATGGCGCGGGCGCACGCGGCGTCCGGCGCGGATATGGTGACGGTCGCCGTACGGCGCGTGAATCTGACCGACCGTTCGAAAGAATCGCTGCTCGACTACATAGACCGCGAAAAGATTTTCATTTTGCCGAATACGGCCGGTTGCTACTCAGCCGACGAAGCGGTTCGCGCCGCACGGTTGGGGAGGGAAGTGGGGCTTTCCGATTGGGTGAAGCTCGAAGTGATTGGCGATGAGCAGACGCTTTTTCCCGACACCGAAGAATTGATTCGCGCGACGAAGACCTTGGTGAAGGAGGGCTTCACCGTGCTGCCCTACACGAGCGACGATCTGATCGTCGCGCGCAAGTTGATCGACGCAGGAGCCGCGGCCGTAATGCCGCTTGGCGCGCCAATTGGCTCGGGTATGGGCATTCAGAATCTTGCGAATCTGCGCATCTTGCGCGAGCGCATCACCGAAGTGCCGCTGATCGTTGACGCAGGCGTGGGGACGGCTTCCGACGCGGCAATCGCGATGGAATTGGGCGCCGACGGCGTGCTGATGAATACCGCAATTGCCGGCGCGCAGGACCCGGTGCTGATGGCCGAAGCAATGCGAGCGGCGGTCGAGGCGGGTCGCAAAGCGTTTCTCGCCGGTCGCATCGAGAAGAAACTTTACGCAACCGCTTCAAGCCCGCTCAGCGGCGTCGTAAAGTAAGTTTTCTCAGCGAAACAAGACGTGCCAGGAAATGTCCACCAGTGCGTGCATCAGTACGCCGGGCACGATCGACTTGGTTTTCATCCAGGCGCGTCCGTAGAAAAATCCCGCGATTGATGCGAGCAACACGTATTTCCAGTTTGGAAAAGGCGTGTGCTGGATGTGCGAGAAGCCGAAAACGATCGAAGCGATGATCAAACCGGCCCATTCACTTGCGAATGTTCGCGAGAGCAGGTTCTGCAGAATGCCGCGAAACAGGAGTTCCTCGGGCCACGCGGTGAAGAACAGGATCCCCACCATCACAAGCGGCTGCAGCCGCCGGATCGATGGCTCGAAGACGAGAAAGTGAATCTTCAAGCCGAGCGGGATGGCGATCACGGCGAATACGAGAAAGTGGAACACAAAATTCCATGCGAAGCCGCGGCGCCATTCGAGCGAATAACCGACGTTTTCGAGCCGCCGCACCAGGATGAACCCGGCAACGCCGGTCGCGAGCGCGAGCAAAATGCTCAGAACGTGCGTGAGCTGCGAGGGATAAGGAAAGACCCAATACATCCACTGGGCCCAAACGGGCAGCCAGATGCAGACGGCAGCGGCGTAATCTTGCCACGATCCGGGAGAACTTCTCGAGGCGCTGGCGAGCAATAAAACCGGCACCATCACGTAGGAGACTGCGGCCAGCGTCGTCTTCCAATTTCCGCTGACGACCAGGCAGTAAACCAGCACAGCGGCGAGCGGCAGCAATCCAGACAGCGCCGCTCCATCGCGGAGCGTGCTCAGGACTTTGCTGATGGTCTCCGGGACGGCCAGGAACAACTCGAAAGCGAAAAGCGCCGCGGCCACGCCGAGCGCAACGGCGAACCGCTTTCCGCTGTAGCCCATCCACACGCCGGCGAAACCGGTGAGCATGACGATCACCGCCCACGCGGTGAAGGCCGCCGGCAGGTTGATTGCGCGCGATTTTGAGCTGATTACCATGGTTCACGATTTTACTGGAGCTTGCGCGAAGTTCGAGAACAACTTGATTTGAACGAGCGGCTCGGCGATTCTGATTACGGCGATGACGGCGAACAGTCCGAAGAAAGATCGTGTCGATTACCTCGATTGGTTGCGCGGCTTTGCCGTCGTCGGCATGTTCGAAGTGCACTGCTACGACGCGTGGCTCGGCGGAGCGGCGCGGCAATCGACGTTTTTCCACTGGTCGCAGCTGAGCGGCACGCTTCCCGCACCGCTTTTCATCTTTCTCTCGGGAATCACGTTTGCGCTGATCGTCACAAGCATGCGTCGCAAGGGCGCGGATGCAACAAAAATCTCGCTGCGGCTGCTTCGTCGCGGCGCTGAGATTCTGGGGCTCGGGCTTCTTTTTCGCGTGCAGGAATTCGTGCTGGGGCAACCCTGGGCTCCGCGTTCGGACCTGGCGCGCGTGGATGTGCTGAATCTGATCGGCGTGGCCATCATGATGATGGCCGTTGCCTACTGGCTGGCACGAAGCCCCGTCGCCGGGGCAATTTTTGCGGCGGTGATCGCGGTAGGGATGGCGATGGCGACGCCGCTGCTCTGGACGACTCATCAACCGCGCTGGCTGCCCTGGTTTCTGGAAACCTATGTCAACGGTGTCCACAATCTGGGTGTGCCGCAGCCCTGGCTGTTTCCGATTTTTCCTTGGGCGGCCTTTGCGTTTGCGGGACTGGTTGCCGGATTTTTTCTTTTCAGCGATTGGGCCTCCAGGCATCGGCCGCAATCTCTCGCGCTTGTGGGAGCCGGCGGCGTCGCCGCGTTTTATCTCGCCGCGTGGTTTGACTCGCGACCGCAGATCTACGCCGTGTACGACTATTGGCACACGAGCCCGGCTTTTTTTCTGGCGCGCGTGGGTATTGTGATGGGCGTGATCTTCGCGGGCTACGCGTGGTGCCGCTGGGGACCGGGCGGCTTAGGATTCAGCCCGCTCAAGCAGCTCGGGCAGACTTCGCTGCTCGTTTACTGGGTGCACATCGAATTCGTCTATGGGCGTTTTACGATCATGACGCAGCAGGCACAATCGATCTGGTCGGCGACGATCGGATTGATCGTGATTACCGTGGCGATGCTGGTGCTGTCGATCCTGCGGACAAAGACCAAAGGGCGCAGCGCGGAAATTCTCGCCTGGATCCGTCGCCGGCCGCAAACGGCGGCGAGCGATTGATCGCAACTGCGCCGAATTGCTGACACTTTTGATAATGGACTGCTACGGTGCCTGAAAGAATGTTGCGCCAATCGCGAAAGTACCTTCTCCTCCTCGTCGGCGTGCTGGCGCTGGCGTTTTTTCTCTATAGATTCCGCAATTCGATCACTCTGGAAGGTTTTGGGTGGTCCGATGTTGCCGCGTCGATCCGCGGAGGTGACCGATCTCTATTGCTGCTCGCAATCGTTGTGATTTTTGGCTGTTATGCCGTGAGAGCGCTGCGCTGGGTTCGGTTTTCGCGAAGTCTCGGCCCCTCCAAATTCTGGAGCGTCTACGGCGCAACGTTGATGGGCTTTTCCTGCGTATTCATCCTGGGGCGAGCCGGCGAACCGATTCGCCCCGTCCTCATCTCGCGCAAGGAATCGCTTTCGATGCCCGGCATGTTCAGTATTTTTGTTCTGGAGCGAATCTTTGACGCGGCAGCGTCGGTCATTCTGGCTTGCATTGGACTGTTGGTCTTCGACAAGAGCCGATTGAGCGACTCGCAGGGCAGCCATTTGATATTGGCGGCGCGATCCACAGGCATCGTTCTGTTTCTCGGGTTGGTCGGCGTCGTCATTTTCCTCCTCTATTTCCGATTTCGCGGGGGCGAATGGCTGTCGCGCCGCCTTCACAGCCCGGATTGGCGCACCGGCTTTCGCGCGCGAGTTGCAGCGCTGCTCGAAGGATTCAGTGACGGTTTACAGGCGGTCCGCTCCTGGGGCGATCTGGGAGTGCTGATCGGCTACTCGATCATTCACTGGGTGCTTGTGATTTGCGTCTGGGTGTTGGTCGAGCGTGGCATCGGCGGAGGTCTGGAGTCGCTGTCGCTTGGCGACACGACTCTAGTGCTGGCGTTCACTTTGGTCGGGTCGGCAGTTCAGCTTCCTGTCGCAGGCGGAGGAGCGCAGGCCGCAGCTTACGCGGTTCTGACGCGGGTGTTCAACGTGCCGGCCGGGCCCGCCGCTGCCATGGCGATTACGATCTGGCTCGTAAGTTTCGCTTCTTGCTGCTTTGCGGGTATTCCCTTATTGTTTCGCGAAGGATTATCGATGAGCGACCTGCGCAGCATCACGCGCGAGAAGGAACGCGAGAGCGAAGCGGCACTTTTGACAGAGGCCGAGAAAGCCGCCGACGCCGAGGAGCCGCGCCGATGAAGTGTCCGTTTTGCGCGCACCTGGAAGACAAGGTGGTTGATTCGCGCGAAGCGCGCACGGGGGATTTGGTCCGGCGCCGCCGCGAATGCCTGAAATGCGGGCGCTGCTTCACCACTTACGAGCGCATAGACGAAATTCCCTACATGGTGATCAAGAAAGACGGTCGACGCGAAAAATTCGAGCGCCAGAAAATTCTGCAGGGACTGCTCAAGGCTTGCGAGAAACGACCGGTGCCTGTCGGCAAGCTCGAGGCCATTGTGGACGAGGCCGAGTCCTTTGTCAGCGAGACTTCCGAGCGCGAACGCACAACGAACGAAATCGGCGAGCTGCTCATGAATCGCATCAAGAAGCTCGACAAGGTGGCCTACGTTCGCTTCGCGTCAGTTTATCTGGACTTCAAGGACGTGAAAGAGTTTATGGATGAGCTGAAGGGCCTGCTGAAAGACCGCGCGAAGAAGTAGAACTCTATCCTTTCCAGACTCCCGCAGCAAACGTCTTGATGGTGCGGAATCCCAGCTGTTCGTAAAGCTCCACGGCGCGACGATTGCTTGCTGTTACGGTAAGCGAGAGCGATTCGTAATTTCGTTGGCGCAGCGCGTCGATCGAGCGCTCCATCAGCTGGCGCCCGATGTGATGCCCTTGATAACCCGGCATCACACAGACCTGCGTCGTGTGGCCCACGCGCTCGGCGACGGTCGAGGTCAAGATCATTCCCGCCAGCCGCTCTTCTCCCGCTGGTCGCACGACGAACGACGCTTCCTGCATGAACGTCCCGCATCCTGGCAGCAGCACAATATTGCGCAGAAATTTCATCCCGCCGGCTTCGCTGCGATATTGATCGTTGATTTCGGCATCGACGTGATCGGCGTAGGCGAGTTGGATCAGCCGAGCCGCCGACTCGAACAGGCGGTCGGTCCAAGGCTCGAATTGCAACCCCGCCGAGATCGGCTGTCTGGAAAGCTTGGCTTCGCGCAAGGGAAGGAGCATGAACTGGCGCGTGTGCAAACGAAAATCCGGGCTGAGAAAGACCGGATCGATCTCGGTTCCGAACGGCATCAACTGAGCTTCGATCCGCTGAAGGCGCGGAGTACCGCGGAGCGCGGTCAGAATCTCGCGCAGTAAGCGCTGCGTAATCGGCGCTTGTTCGGTCTGGGAGGAGACAAAAAGGCCTCCGATCAGCCCTTTGTGGTCCTCAAGGACGTAGAAGCCGTAGCCCACGGCATGGCCGTTCTCGGTGGCCACGTAGCCGCCCAGCGCGCGGGAATCGACAAAGCGCCGGATCAGGTCGATCGAAGGGCGATAGTCCCAGTGGAGCTCTTCCCGCCAGCGTAGAACTTCCTCCTGGAAAAGGTGCTCCAAAGCGCGTGCGCGGACCTGACGGAGGTCGACAATCTGCATGAGTTTGTGGTGACCGCCCCAACCCCAGTATATCGTGACACATACGCGTGCATACGGCGAAATAGTCGGCTGCTGACAAAACTGGCTCGTAGCGAACTGTGCTACCATTTTCTTTGCCGAGGCGCTTGAGTAAGCGCCCGCCCTTACCGGATGGCCGTCCTCTCAGAGCTGCGCTATCCCACGACGCGTCTTGCCAAATTTATATCCGCACTTTTGGCGCTGCTCTTGTTCGCGTTTGTGGCGGTGTCCAGTGTGTCTGGATATCTGGTCTACCAGGCTTTGCGGCCGCAGCGGAATACCTCCACAGTCAATTTAGACATTATGATGGGCCATCCCCAGACGCTTTCCTTCCGTCTGACCGATGGGACGGACCGGGAAGGCTGGTACTTCCCCGGCTTCCGCGGCGCGCCGGCGATTGTGGTCTGCCACGGCTATCTCTCCCAGCGCGCGGACGTACTGACCCTGGTTACCGCCTTGCAAGATCATCAATTCAACGTCTTCCTTTTCGACTTTTCCGGCCACGGCACCAGCCCGCGCGGCACGACGCTCGGATACAAAGAGGGCAACGAGCTGCGTGCGGCACTGCAAGAGCTTTCGACGCGCGACGACGTCGATCCGCAGCACTTCGGTCTGTGGGGTGTGGATTTGGGCGGCTATGCCGCGCTTGAAGTTGCTGCCTCCGACCCGCGAGTCGCGGCAATCGCCGTGGACAACGCTTACGCCGATCCGCGCGACATGATGCGCATCCAGGTCAAGCACAGCGGCCTCGGCGTGATTCCCTTCGTTTACAAATTCACCGACTTCGGCTTTCGCATGGCGAACTATCCGTTTCGCGACGAACCGCCCGTCACCGTGCACCTCGGCCGTATGAACGCGACCCAGAAGCTCTTCATCGAATCAGAAGACCAGCCCGACCTCTCGTCTGAAACACAGAAGCTTTTCCTGGCTGCTCCTCCGCCGAAGCAGATGGAACCGAACCGCGTGAGCTATGCCGATATGTCTGACGACGATCGCAAAACTTACGAAAACCAGATTGTGAATTTTTTCCTTCAGAGCATTCCGCCGACCGTGCGCTAACCAAGATTTCTTCGATTTGAATCGCTTGCATTCGTTTGGCGTGTCCGGTTTAATGCTGCTGGCTGTCCCGCCACCGAGGAGACCCATGAAGACTGTGAAAACGTTTGCTGCAGTGAGTTTCTTGTTAGCGATGGCCGCGTTTGCCGCGCACGCCCAAGCTCCGGGCGGCGCGCCCCCCGCCGGTGGACCGCCTCCGCAGGGCAGAGGTCCGGCCGGACCGGGCCTCACGTTGACGACGCCCGCTTTTCCTGACGGCGGCAAGATTCCCGATCGCTTCACCTCCGCCGATCCGAAGCCGGCTTCCCCCGAACTCGATTGGACCAACGTTCCCGCAGGCACGGTGACTTTTGCGCTGATCCTGCACGATCCGGACACGGCTTTACAGAAGAAGACAGACGACGTGCTGCACTGGATGGTCTTCAACATTCCCGGCAACGTGCATCAGCTTGCGGAAGGGTACTCAGGCGGGGCGCAGGCACCGGACGGAACGATTCAAGCCAAGAGCCTTCGCGGCGCGGTTGGATTCATGGGCCCGGGCGCTCCTGCCGCAGGTCCGGATCACCACTATACATTTGAGCTTTTCGCGCTCGATACCAAGCTCGACCTCGGTCCCGACGCGACGCGCCAGCAAGTGCTGGACGCGATGCAAGGGCACATCGTTGGCAAGGCCGCCATGGTCGGGCGCTTCCACCGGCCTCAGCCGCCTGCTCAGTAATCTACTGCGTGACGCGGGGAGCAGCGTTCACCGGGACGTAGATCACGGGTTGCTTCCCGCCGCGCGTCTCGCCCAGCGAACCGCTCGAACGTCCCATCTGCCGGATTTGCGCAAGTCCTTGCGGAGTTGTGAGCACGAGCGCGGGCGCGGGATCGGCAGGCGACCACTCCGGAATTTCGCGCTCCGCGTAATAGTGCAGGCCATAGGTCCACGCGCGGGGCAGTTGATACTCAAAGACACGGGTTGCGTGCGCGTCATTACTTACCAATTGCACAAACGGCCGCGCCGAATAGCGCCCTTCCACGTGCGGCAGTATCACCAGATTCGCAAATTCCACGCTCGCCACAAAACAAAGCGCGCATAGGCCGAACATCCATCGCGCGTTGCCCAAGAACCCGGCAGTTCCGATTGCCAGGGCGGCAATTGCCAACAACACCGGTCCCGCGTAAATGCTTTGTGGGGCACCGTTCGAGAACGCATCCGGATTCGCCGACAGCCAATCGATCCCTCGAATGAAAATGAATGCGCCGACGGCAAGCGCGAACCAGGTCGTCAGAAGCCCGACAGCAACGGGCCATGCCGCCTTGCTCCCGTCCTGGAGCACGCGAACCCCTGCCATCGCGCACACGATCGCCGCGGGCGCGATCGACGGAAGGATGTAGCTTGGCAGCTTCGATTGCGAGGCGCTAAAAAACAAAATCGGAAAGATTGTCCAGCACGCGAAAAACAAGCCCGGCGAATCGTGCCACGATCTTTCGCGCCACAATCGCAGGCCTCGCTGCGCGGCAGGCCAGAGCAGGATCGTCCAAGGCAACAACGCCACCAAAAAAATCGGTCCGAAGAACCAGAACGGCTGTTTGTGCTCGAAGATCGGCGTCAGATAACGCTGGAAATTATGTTGGAGAATGAAGACCCGCAGGAAGTCGGGATTGCGCGCCGCGCAGACGGCGTACCAGGGGACGGCGACCACGCAGAACGATGCAATCGCTGTCGGGTGCGCGAGCCTCAGCACCGTTCGCCAGCGCTTGGCGAGGAGCGCCCAGAGGACGAGTGCGCCCGCCGCAAGTATCACGGCCGCCGGACCCTTCGCCAGCGTGCCCGCGCCAAGGACCGCTCCAAAGATCGAAAGCTTGGCCGTTCGATTCGTTGAAGACTTGGGAGTTTGGTTCTGCGCCGTGCGGATCGCGCCTTGGTCACCCAGCAAGCACGCTGCGCATAGCATCGCCAGCGCGATGCACGCGCTGAAGAGCATGTCTGGAGTCGCACCGCGCGCGAAGCCGGTCGCTGCGACGCTCGTCGCAAAAATGAGCGGCACGAGGTGCGCCGGATCGCGTGACCAATCTTCGCGCCCTCCGTAAATTCTGCGCGCAAGCCACGCGATCGCAATTGCTGTGACCAGAGCGCCAAACGCGGATGGCAGCCGCGCGGCCCACTCCGCAGAGAAATTCAGCCGGAATCCAATCGCTGCCGCCCAGTAATAAAGAACCGGCTTCTCAAACCACGGCGCGCCGTACAGCCGCGGAGTGACCCAATCGCCGGTCTGCGCCATCGCGCGTGCGATCCACACGTAGCGAGGTTCGTCCGGGCCGGTGAGTCCGACGGCGCCAAGCTGGCCGAAAAGGCAGATTCCGACTGCTGCCGCAATGCACACGGCGGGCCATGCACTCTGCTCACGGGATTTCAACTTTGGGTTCAAGACCGCCCAGGAGTTTATCATCGTGCGCGATCCGCTGGCATCGCGCCGCGACGTCCCGCATAATGGCTCGCGATGCGGGAAACAATTGAATATTCCGCCGCGTGGACCGGCTTGAAATTATTGGGAGTTTTGCCGCGACCCGTGGCGCGTTTCATCGGAGCGTCCGCCGCTGCCGCAGCATATTTTTTGCGGCCGCCACTGCGAAAAGCGGCGCTCTTTAATCTTCAGCTCGCGTTCCCGCAATGGGCTGACGAACAGCGCAGCCGAGCCGTGCGGCGGATGATCCGTCAAATCGGCTGGATGGCCGCAGAGTTTTCGCAGTTTCCGAAGTACAAGCGAGCGAATATTGAGCGCGTCGTGACGCTCGACGGCTTTGAAAATTTTGAGGCGGCTCGGCAGCGCGGCAAAGGCGTGCTCTTTCTCACCGGACACATGAGCGCCTGGGAACTCGCGCCCTTCGCGCAAGCGCTCTACGGCAATCCGCTGCATTTTCTCGTGCGTCCGATCTCCAACGCGCGCGTCGATGCGCTGATCAATCGCTATCGCTGCCTTTCAGGCAATCAGCCGATCGAAAAAAATCGCTCGGCCCGCTCAATCCTGCGCGTTCTTGCCGATGGCGGCACGGTTGGCGTTCTTTCCGATCACAACACGTCGCTCGAAGAAGGCGTCTTCGTCGATTTCTTCGGCATCCCTGCATCGACGACGTCCGGCCTTGCCCGCCTTGCTCTGCGCACAGACGCCGCCGTCATTCCCGGGTTTCTTTCGTGGCATGATGAGCTCCGCAAATATCGCCTGCGCTTTGAACCAGCCGTCGAACTCTCGCGCACGCCTGACGAAGAAGCCGACGTCCGCGAAAATACGCAGCGATTCACGCGCGTAATCGAAGACTACATTCGCGCGCACCCCGATCAGTGGCTTTGGGTTCACAAACGATGGAAGACGCGCCCGCCCGGCGAGGCGCCGATCTATTCCTTTTAAGAAAGAGGCGACGCTATGACGCGCAACGCGGGTGAACTCGCGCAGTATCTCGGAACGAATCTTGTCGGGGACGCTCGCGCGGAAATCTCGGGCGTCGCCACTCCGGAAGATGCTTCGCCGCACGATCTGATCTACGTCGACGCCCCCAAGCACGTTGTGCGGGCGGCCGAATCTCGCGCCGCTTGCGCTCTCGCAAAGCCCGGCGCAAATCTGGCCGGCAAGACCGTCATCGAAGCTGCCCATCCGAAGCTTGCGTTTGCCAAGGCCGCGGCATGGCTCATGCCTCCAGCCAAGCCCGAGGCCGGCGTTCATCCCGCCGCCTTGATCGCGCCGAGTGCCAAGGTCGCAAAGTCAGCAACGATTGGCGCTTACGTGGTGATCGAAGACGGCGTGTCGGTCGGGGAAAAAACCTGGATCGAACCGTTCTGCTTCGTCGGCAAAGATTCTCGCATTGGCACGAACTGCCGGTTGCACCCGCACGTTACTCTCTATGCGGAATCGGTTCTTCGCGATCGCGTGGAAGTGCATAGCGGCACCGTGATTGGCGGAGACGGCTTCGGCTACGTTTTCGGCGAAGGCCGCCACTGGAAATTTCCCCAGGCAGGGAAAGTTGTCTTGGAGGACGATGTCGAGATCGGCTGCAACACGGCGGTCGATCGAGGCTCGCTCGGGACAACACGAATCGGTAGCGGCGCGAAAATCGATAATCTCGTGCAGGTTGCGCATAACGTGCGGATCGGCGAGCACACGATTCTGGTCTCGCAAACGGGCATTTCCGGCAGCACGACGCTTGGCAAATATGTTGTGGTTGGTGGACAAGCCGGTTTTGGCGACCACGCCGTTGTGGAGGACAACGCCATAATCGGCGGCCAGGCCGGGATTTTACCCGGTAAAGTCGTCCGGAGCGGACAGGTGGTCTGGGGTACGCCATGCCGCCCGCTCGACAAGTTCAAAGAGCAGCACGCATGGTTCGGCAGGCTTCCCGAGCTCGCTCGGCGACTCAAGGCGCTCGAGGAACAGGTCGGGAAGTCCGGTCCAAGCAATTCATGAGCAGCCACTTAATTGGGCCCGGCATCCAAGGTTTTGCCAGCGTATAGTACTGGGGGGGGATTTTTTGATTGACCACTTGTGAACGACGGCCGATAATATCGGTCAAGCGTAAGTGACTGGAATTGATAGGGATTGGGGCCGCCAGAACCCCATTTCCGCAAGCTCGGGTGCCGGGCGTCACCCCGGCCGGCCCATAACCGTCTGGGGCGGCGGTTGGTTCGCCCCTAAAATTCCATTTGAACCAGTACTGAGGGAGTTTCGATGCAGGAGTCCACACTTCGAGCCGACGCCAATGAGAAGAACACGGCGTCTGCCTTCGGCACGGCTCCGGCTCGTGAGCGCCACACGCGACTTGAAGAAGTGATCGAACGAGGGCTGCGCTGGCTTCTTGCGGCACAAGCCCAGGACGGTTACTGGTGGGGTGAGCTCGAAGCCGACACGACACTCGAGTCCGACTACATCCCTTATATGCATGTGCTCGGGAAGCTCGGCTCGGGGAAGGTCGTCAAGCTGGCCAATTATATTCGTCAGCGCCAGCTGGCTGACGGCGGCTGGAGCCTGTTTCCGGGCGGTCCGGCAGAACTCAACGCGAGTGTAAAGGCGTACGTAGGTCTGCGCCTTGCGGGTGATGATCCTTGTTCGCCCCACCTGGTTAGAGCAAAAGACAAGATTCGCGAATTGGGCGGCCTCGAAGCGACGAATTCCTACGTGCGATTTTACATGGCGATGTTTGGCGCTATCGACTGGAGCTACGCGCCCGCGATTGCTCCCGAATTGATGCTGCTTCCGAGTTGGCTACCGTTCAATTTGTACGAAATGTCTTCGTGGACGCGCGCGATTGTCGTCCCCATGACGATCATCTACGCCTTGAAGCCCTCCTGGGCGCTTCCCGAAGGCTTTTCTGTGCAAGAGCTGTTTAAGACGCCCGGCGCGAAGCCTCCATCGCTCTGCCTGAACGCACCGGCAATTTCCTGGCGCAACATTTTCATCGGGCTCGACCGCGCTTTAAAAGCTTACGAGAAGCTTCCGTGGAAGCCCTTTCGCAAGACAGCGCTACACCGTGCGAACAAGTGGATGCTCGAGCGCCTGAACCGCAGCGAAGGTCTGGCCACGATCTATCCCTCGATGATGAACTCGGTTTACGCGATGCTCGCGCAGGGCAGCGATACGGCCGACCCGCTGGTCACGCGCGAGATGAGCTTCCTTGAGCGCTACGAGATCGAGGACATGGACACAGTTCACGTTCAGCCGTGCATCTCACCGGTATGGGACACGGCCATCGCCATGGTTTCGATAGAGGAGGCAGGTCTTGATCCTTCGCATCCTGCCCTGGCAAAAGCGGCGCGCTGGCTGATCGAGAATCAGGTGCTCAGCGGTGGCGACTGGCAGACGAAAAACCCGGCCGGAGCGCCCGGCGGCTGGGCTTTCGAGTTTCGCAACGATTTTTATCCGGACGTGGACGATACCGCCTTCGTGCTCATGGCGCTCAGCCGGGTCGCTTTGCCCGAAGAGGGAGCGCTTCGCGGATCAGTTCGACGCGGCGTCGATTGGCTGCTCAGCATGCAGAATCGTGACGGTGGCTGGGGCGCTTTCGACCACGAAAACAACCTTCAGTTTCTCAACAACATTCCGTTCGCGGATCACAACGCGATGCTCGATCCCTCCACCGCCGACGTGACGGCTCGCGTTCTCGAGTGCCTCGGCCGATTCGGCTGGCCCGCTGAGCACCCGGCGATTCAGCGAGGCGTGAAGTTCTTG
>DATMLZ010000002.1:0-15093 GCA_035569955.1 Candidatus Acidiferrum sp. | reverse complement strand
AGTCGCGCAGCGCGTCACCAAGCAGATTGAACGCGAACACCGCGGCCATCACGGCGAGCGCGGGGAAAAGCACCATGTGCGGTGCGTCAAACAGGTGGTTTCGCGCGTCATTCAGCATGGCGCCCCAGCTCGGCATGGGCGCCAGCACGCCCAAACCAAGAAAACTGAGAGAAGACTCCGCAAGAATGGCTCCCGCCATGCCTATCGTCGCCTGCACCAGCACCGGTTGCAAGATGTTTGGCAGCAAGTGAAGCAACAAGATGCGCGCGTCTGAAGCACCGAGCGACCTCGCCGCGAGGACGTATTCCATTTCGCGCGCTTGCAAAATCTGCGCCCGCGCCAATCGCGCATATCCCGCCCAACCGGTGACAATCAGCGAAACGATCACTTTCCCGATTCCCGGCCCGAGAAACGCGGCGAGCGCGATTGCCAGCAAAATCCCCGGGAACGAGAGGAAGGCGTTGATCAGCACGATGTTCGTCACGTGATCGAGCCAGCCGCCAAAATATCCCGCTACTGCGCCAACCGCGAGACCCAGCAGCCCGCCGCCAACAACAACGCATACGCCGACGAGCATCGAAATTCGTGCGCCATAGACAACGCGCGCAAAAATATCTCGGCCAAGCTCGTCCGTGCCCATCCAGTGCGCCACGCTTGGGCCGGAAAGGCGCGCTGCGAGATTTTGCGCGGTCGGATCGCCGTGCACGAGCAGCGGAGCCGTTATCGCCACAAAGACCAGCAAAAACGTGAGAGCAAACGCCCACCGGCCCGGTGCGCTGCTGCGAAGAAATTCGCGCAATGCCTTCATTCGAGTCGTACCCTTGGATCAACCAGCGCGTAGACGAAATCAGTGGCCAAATTCACCACGACGTACGTCACCGCAATCAGCAGGATGCATCCCTGCAGCAGCGGAAAATCGCGCGATTGGATGGCCTGCACGGTCAAGCGTCCCACCCCCGGCCACGCGAAGATCGTTTCCGTGATAATTGCTCCCGCGAGCAGCGTACCGAATTGCAGGCCGATGATCGTGAGCGTCGGAATCAGCGCATTGCGAAACGCGTGTTTGTAGAGGACCGCGCGTTCCGAAAGACCCTTAGCCCGAGCCGTTCGAACGTAGTCGCTTGAAAGCTCTTCTATGACGGCTGCGCGTACCATTCGGGTGAGGATCGCGGCAAGAGCCGCGCCGAGCGTGATCGCCGGCAGGACCAGATTTGACCAGGCCCCTCGGCCCGAAACGGGCAGCCATCCGAAGCGCACGGAAAAAATCAATATCAGCAGAGGTCCGAGAGCAAAGTTCGGCATCGAAAGACCAAGCAGAGTGAAGACACCCACGGCGTGATCAGTGCCCGTGCCACGTTTGGCCGCCGCCAGAATTCCGGCCGGAATCGAAATCAGCGTGCAGACAAGCAGAGCAAACACGGCCAGCTCCAGCGTTGCGGGATAATGCGCGAGGACGACCGTCGTTACCGGCTGCTGGAAGTGGAACGACTCGCCGAGATTTCCGTGCGCCAAGTCGACGAAGTATTTTTCGTACTGGACGTGAATCGGCAGATCGAGCTTCAGCGTGTGGCGCAGCGATTGAACGTCTTCAGCGCGCGCACCTTCGCCGAGCATCTGCTGCACAGGATCACCCGGCACGACGTGCGCGAGCAGGAACACCATCGTGAGAATCAGCCACAACGCTGGAAGAGCCAGCAGCAGGCGCAGACCGACGTAGCGAATCATTTCGCTCGGCGCTCCTGTGCGGCGTGTTCTGGAGCCGCGTGCTCTTTCGCGGGCGTTTTTGGTGCACCTTGACCGGCGGCCGCGTGGCCCCCCGTTTCGCCTGCACGAGCGGACGCTGCCTGAGGATGGATCGCCGTGACCTGTGTCAGGCGTTGGATCTTCACGCGCGAAACGCGCCGACGGTCCATTTCCATCACCGAGAACCGATAGCCATCTTCCTCGAACGTCTCGCCACCACGCGGAATGAATCCGAGCCGGCTGAGGACGTAACCACCGACGGTTTCATAGGCTGAGTCTTCCGGCAGCGCGATGTTGTATTGCGCTTGCAGATCGCGGACGTTAATTGCCGCGTCAAAGACCAGACCTCCATCCGGTAGCACGAGGGGGCGCTCTTCTACGTCAAACTCGTCGTGAATCTCACCAACCATCTGCTCCAGAATGTCTTCGAGCGTGACCAGCCCGAGGATGCTGCCGAATTCATCGACCACCATCGCAAGCCCGGCACGTCGTGAACGGAATTCGAGCAGAAGTTCGCTGGCGGGTTTCGTCTCCGGCACGATGAGCACGTCACGAAGCAAACTCCGTAATTGGAATTCGGGTGGCGGGTCGTCGTCGCTGCGTCGCGTCCGATCGACGAGCACCCAAATCGCGTCCTTCACGTGGACGAACCCGCTGATGTGATCAATCGTGCCTTCGTAGACGGGCAAGCGCGAACGCTGTGTGGTTGCAAACATTCGCATCGTATCGTCAAGCGTGGCGTCGATCGGCAGTACGTGCATGTCCGGCCGCGACACCATGATTTCGCGCACCTGCACGCCGCTGAGCTCGATCGCGTTCTGAATGAATTTCGCCTCGGTGGCGGGCAAAAGGCCTGCTTCGCGCGCCTGCTGCAGGATGACCTGCAATTCTTCGGTCGACGGCACGATGGTGTGGCTCTGCTTGGCGGTCACCCCAAGCATCAGCAGGACTTTGTCAGCGAATCCGTCGAGCAAGTCGATCGCCCAGCGAAATGTGTGCAAGAACCAGTAAAACGGCCGCGCCACAAGAAGCGCCACACGCTCTGCACGGGCCAAGCTCAGGCCTTTCGGGACGAGTTCGCCGAAAATGATCTGCAGCACCGTGAGCAGGCCGAACGCAAGGATCAACGCCACGCCGTGCGCGGTAATGGCCGCCCACGGACGCGGAATCATCTGCACCAGCGGATCGAGCAGTCGCGACAACGCGATTTCACCAAGATAACCGAGGGAAAGGCTGGTCAGCGTGATGCCTACCTGCACGCCGGAAACGACACGTCCCATATCCGCCAGCAGACTTTCCACGATTTTTGCGCGCGGATTGCCGTCTTTGACCAGCTGGCGGATGCGCGACTGGCGCACGGCCACAAGCGAGAATTCCACAGCGGAAAAATATCCGTTGATGCCGATCAGGATCAACACACCGAAGATGTGGAGTGCGCTCATGGCAGAGTCGCGGCGGGTGCGATGGCAAAGAGAGGCGCCGTCATCGATCGCAAGATGGTCTGTAAATGCTCAAAACGGTCGCTGGACAATGCGATCTTAGCAAGACACGTCACGCAACGGTGGAAAACCGCGCTCGAGTTTTCGCAGCGCACACTCGCCGCTAACGTTGGGATGCCTTCCCTTCCGTGACGCGCGCCGTAAAATCGGCCGATTTGCCGCGCGGTACGGTGACGGCTTTCCACTCACCGCCGGCAAAATGCTTGGCGAGAAAAACGATCTGGCCGACGTGATAGGAATAGTGCGCGACCTGCCGATTGATCGCCTGCATCACGGAATGAGCTTCGCTGCGTATTTTCACAGTGCGATTCATGTCCACGTCCGTAAGCGGCTCGAGCGCATCAAACACGCATTTCCAGCCGGCTTCCCAGAGGGCGAGTATCTCTGCGCGAGTTTGGGGCGGCGTCTCAAATTCCGTGTCGCGATTGCGGTCGGGCTTCTCGCCGTCGGTCGTTAGAAAATCGGTCCAGCGCGAACGCATATTGCCGGCCATGTGTTTCACGATCACCGCAATCGAGTTCGACTCGCCGTCGAGCGCCGCGATCAGCGCTTCGTCCGGCGCTTGCTCCATCGAACGCTCCGCGAGGCGCTTATAGTATTTGAAAACGTCGGTCGCGTCTTTGATGTAGGACGTGGTCATTTCAAGTGGCATAGGCCGATTTTGCGCCTGTGACGAAGCGGGCGCAAGATGGGATGGATCTGCCGGAGGTGCAGCGATGACAGTCGAGATTCGGGTTTTGCAATCGGGCGACGATGCGGTCCTGATCCGTTGCGCCCCCGACGTTTTCGACAATCCGATTGACCCGGAACGTACCCGGGAATTCCTTGAAGATCCCCGTCACCATATCGTCGTCGCGATTGAGGAGGGCGTGGTCGTGGGTTTCGCTTCGGGCGTGCATTATTTGCATCCGGATAAGGCACCGGAGCTGTGGATCAATGAAGTCGCGCTGGCGCCGACGCATCGCCAACGGGTTCTTGGCAAAGCCGTGTTGAGCACGTTGCTTGGTGTTGGCCGGAGGCTCGGCTGCACGGCCGCGTGGGTTCTTACGTATCGTGACAATCCAGCCGCGATGGCGCTCTATTCGTCGCTCGGCGGAGGAGAAGGCACCGACAACTCCGGTCCTGCCAACGCGATGGTCGGATATACGTTCGCGTTGAGCGGTACTCGCGGGTGAAACACCCGACTTTGTGCGAATCCCGCAACTGCTGCTAGAATGGCACGTCGAGATGAGCTCCTCTGCAAACAAAGCGGCTGAACCGCAGCGCAAAGGCGAGTTTGAAAAGTCGCTCACGCGGCTTGAAGAAGTCGTCAAACGGCTCGAAAGCGCCGATCTTTCTCTGGACGAAGCGATGAAGCTATTTGAAGAGGGCGTGAAACTTTCGCGCGAATGCCAGAAGCAGCTCGAAGAAGCAGAAGGCCGAGTGGAAATTCTGCTGAAAAAGGCGGACGGCAAAATCGCTGCCGAGCCGTTCGAGCAGGACGATGAGTCCTGAGCGGGCCGCCGCGCGCGCTATCGCGCCGTGCTTCGCCGCGTGAACCCCGCCTTATGAGGCTGCCGGCGTTTTTCGAAGAAGATCGCGCGTTAATCGAAGCGGCTCTCACGCGCCTGCTCCCTTCCGAATACACGCAACCGCCGACGATCCACCGCGCGATGCGCTACAGCGTTGCGGCTGGGGGTAAACGCATCCGGCCGATCCTTTGCGTGGAAGCGGCGCGCCTTTTTACCGCGGACGTCGCTGGCGCCGCTCAAACGGGCTGCGCGCTGGAATTTATTCACACGTATTCGTTGATTCACGACGATCTGCCCGCGCTCGATAACGACGATCTGCGCCGCGGCAAACCGACCAATCACAAGGTCTTTGGAGAGGCGATGGCGATTCTAGCGGGCGACGGGCTTCTTACGCTCGCTTTTGAGACGCTGGCGAACGCTCCGATTGACGCTGCCCGCCGCGTTCGCGCGATTGCGGAAATCTCGGCGGCGGCCGGCACCGTGAACGGCATGGTCGGCGGCCAGGTGGCGGATATCGAAGGCGAGCGCAAGCCGGTCGACGAAGCGGGGCTCGAATACATCCATCGATCAAAGACGGCTGCGCTCATTCGCGCGTCGATCGTTGCGGGCGCGATCGCAGGAGGCGCCTCGGAGGAAGACGTCGAACGGCTCCGCCGTTTTGGTGAAAACATTGGCTGGGCGTTTCAAATCGTGGACGACATCCTCGATGTCGAAGAATCCTCTGCTTCGCTCGGCAAAACGGCCGGTAAAGACCGCGCGCAGCAGAAGGCCACCTACCCTTCGCTTTTCGGCCTCGAGAAATCACGCCAAATCGCCGGAGAACTCTCTGAAAACGCGATTCGCGAGCTTGACGTATACGGCCTCCGCGGCGCGAATCTTCGGGCGCTGGGCGAGTTTCTCGTTGCGCGCCGTTCCTAGCAGAAGCCGTGGCCGCTCTCTCTGAAAAAAAGCCGCCCAAACCGGGCAAAGAACGTCTCGATGTGCTGCTCGTCGAGCGCGGCCTGGCGCCCTCGCGCGAACGCGCACGCGCTTTGCTTTTGGCCGGGCAAGTTCGCGTCAATGGCATGCCAAGCGATAAGCCCGGCACACAAATCGCGAAAGACGCTGCGATCGAAATTGTCGGCGAAACCCTTCGTTACGCGAGTCGTGCGGGCCTGAAACTGGAAGGCGCTCTGGAAGACTTTGGCGTTTCGCCCGCCGGAGAAATCTGCCTCGATATCGGCAGCTCCACTGGCGGCTTCACCGATTGTCTGCTGCAACGTGGCGCGACAAGAGTTCACGCCGTAGACGTGACCATCGACCAGCTTGATTGGAAGCTGCGCAACGATGCGCGCGTTCACGCCGTCGAGCTCAACGCGCGCCATCTGCGTGCCGAAGACATCGGTGAGCCGGTCGATCTAGTGACGATCGACGTTTCCTTTATTTCGGTGGCGAAAATCCTGCCGGCGGTTGTCACAGCGGCAGGCGCTGCTGCGGAATTCGTGATCCTGGTGAAGCCGCAGTTCGAACTGGAGAAAGGCGCCGTCGGCAAGGGCGGAATCGTTCGTGATGAACTTTCTCGCCAACGTGCCGTGGGACAGGTGAAATCCGCTGCCGCAAACGCGGGCCTCGAAATCCTCGGTAGCCGCCCCAGTCGGGTAAAAGGCGCTGAAGGAAACCAGGAGTTTTTTCTGCACGCGCGCCGCCGCACGTAGAGTAGAATTTCGTTTCAACCCTACAATTCAATGATTCGCGCCGCCGGCATCATTATTAAACCTGTCCACGAACCCGCAAGGCTCGTGATTCCGCCGCTGGTCGCGTGGTTGCGTGAGCGGCATATCGCGGTCTTTATCGACCGCGAAACGCAGTCATGCGCAGAGGTTGAGGCGCCCTGCATTGCCCGCGAACAGCTTGCGCAACATATCGACCTGCTGATCGTGCTTGGCGGCGATGGCACACTGCTTTCAGGTGCGCGCTCGCTCGGCAACAAGAAAGTGCCAATTCTTGCGGCAAACCTCGGCGGGCTCGGCTTTCTTTCCAGCGTCACTCTCGAGGAGTTGTATCCCGCGCTCGAGGCGGTCCTGTCCGGCGCCTACAAGACAAGCGAGCGCATGGTGCTCGAAGCAGCCATTTTGCGAAATGGCGAGGTCATCGAGCGCCAAAATGCTCTCAACGACGCCGTCGTCACCAAGAAAGCGCTCGCCCGCATGCTCGAGTTCGATTTTTTCATCGACGGCGCGCACGTTGCGCGCTATCGCGCCGACGGCCTGATCATTTCGACGCCTACCGGTTCGACGGCTTACTCACTGGCGGCCGGGGGGCCGATCGTCGATCCGCATCTCGAAGCGCTAGTGGTCACTCCAATATGTCCGCACATGCTGACCAATCGCCCGCTCGTCATCCCGGACACGACGCGCGTTGAAATCGAAATCGCCGAGTCCGATGAGCCGGCGTACCTGACGCTCGATGGTCAAGTCGGCTTCGAAATCGAGGCCCGCGACCGTGTTGCAGTCACGCAGTCGGCCAACCGGGTTCTTCTCGTACAGCCGCCGAAAAAGACGTACTTCGACGTCCTGCGCAGCAAATTGCGCTGGGCTGAGCGGTAGAAAAACGCGTCGGATTCGGTCCGGCCGCGAGGAATTAAACGTCGGCCTTAATCTTCAGCACGACCAGCGCCCGGTCATCAGCCGGATGTTGCCCACCTGAGAATCGATCGGCTTCTTCGAGAATTCGATCGGCAATTTCGTCTGCGGCGAGATCCTTGTGTTGAACGATCAGATTCGCCAGCCTGGTGTGCCCGAAGAATTTTCCTTCGGCATTTTGCGCGTCTCCGATTCCATCCGAATGAAAAACGATGATGTCGCCGGGATCAAGGATGAACACGCGCTCTTCGTAGGACGTTTCGGGAAACATCCCGAGTGGAAATCCCACCAGTTTGATTTTTTCGCACCTGCCGCCGTGTAGAAGCAGCGGTTGCTCCTGGCCGGCATTGGAAATGCGCAAGCGGCGGCGGCGCCGGTGCCAGGTGGCAAAGCACAGCGTCATGAAGCGGCCTTCGATGGTCCGCTCGCTCAAAAATCCGTTGATCGCGCGGAGCATGTTGCCGGGCCGCGGCTTCTGAGAACCGAGGCTGCGCAGCGTGCCGACGGCAACAGCGCCGTAAAGCGCCGCCGCGCTGCCTTTGCCGCTCACGTCGCCGAGCGCAAACGCCAGTTCCTGCGGGCCGTAGCGAATGAAGTCGTAAAGGTCACCGCTCAGTTCGCGCGAAGAGACGACACGCGCCGCGATGTCCAACCCGAACTCCTTGCCCGGAGTGCGCGGCAGTAAAGCGCCCTGAATGCGACGCGCGGCGCTCAAGTCGCGCTCCATGCGGCTTTCGTCGCGCGCCACCTGCTCGTAAAGGCGTGCGTTTTCGATCGAAACAGCCAGGTGCGAAGCGAGAATCGAAAGCATCTGCACGTGGTCCGGCGTGAAATAGTTCAGCTGCGGACTTTCCAGGTCCATCACGCCCATGACGCGATTCTTGTAAATCATCGGCACGGCCAACTCGGACCTGGTCTCGGGATTCATCATCACGTAGCGCGGATCGAGCGTCACGTCCGGCACAACCACGGGCCTGCGCAACGATGCAGCTGCGCCCACAATCGCCTCATGCGCCGGCACCGCGGACTTTTCCTGCACGCGCTGGCCGAATTTCACCGTCACGCGCCGCCGAAACACGTTGTCGGCTTCGTCATAAAGCAAAATGCTGAAAATCTGGTAGTCGATCAGGCGCTTGGCGAGTTCGGCGGCGCGGCGCAAGACTTCCTCGACTTGCAGAGTCGAGTTTGCCTCGCGGCTGATCTCGTTGATCAGGAGCAGCGTTTCGGCCTGCTTTTGGGCACTCTCGTAGAGGCGCGCGTTCTCGATGGCGGTCCCGATGCGACTTGCGACGAGCATGAGCAAGCTCTGCTGATCCTTGGTGAAGTAGTTCGGCTGGCGGCTTTCGACATCCAGCACACCGATGACGCGTCCACGCACGATCAGTGGCACGACCAGCTCCGAGCGCACCGCGTCCACGGCGTTGAGATAGCGAGAATCCTTTGTGACATCCCCGACGCGAATCGGCTGCCCCAGCGCAGCCGCGGCGCCGATGATTCCGTCTCCCACCGGGATACGCCAGTGCTCGACGACCTCAAGCCGGTGCCCTATTGCGAAACGGAAATACAAATTGTTGCTGTTTTCTTCCCGCAGCAGGACGGCGAAAATTTCATAGTCGATCAGCCGCTTGATATGCCCGGCGGAGTTCGCCAGCACTTCGTCAAGATTCAGCGTCGCATTGATGTCCTGGCTGATTTCCGTCAACACGGCCATCGTGTCGGCGGAAACTTCCAGAGCCGGATTCAATTCGGCGTGATCCATCGGATTGGAGCTGACGCTCATTTGTGTGGGCGGAGGCTACACATCGACCTGCAAACTGAAAACGCGTTCAATGTGTGCGCCGCGATGAAGCAAATATTATAACAGGGAGAGACTTACCCTCTGGCGGGACCGCGAAAAGAAAAACATCGACCCCAGAGCCGAATTGTCCGCAAATATCGATCTTCCAACAGAATAGCCGCTAGCTGGTGGTCGATGGATCGAGGACGCAAACGTCCCTAAGATTCCGGAAACGCTCGGCGTAGTCGAGGCCATAGCCGATCACGAACTCGTCGGGAATGGAAAAGCCGATGTAATCACCGGTCACATTGACGACCCGCCGCGAAGGCTTGTCCAAGAGCGCCGCCACGCGCAACGTCTTTGGCTTGCGCTCCTTCAGGATGCGAAGCAGGTAGCTGAGCGTCAGACCCGTATCGAGAATGTCTTCCACCAAGATCACGTTCAGCCCGCTGATATTGCTGTCCAAATCCTTCAGCAGCCTGACTTGCCCCGATGAGTCCTTGTTCTTGCCGTAGCTTGAGACGGCGATGAAATCGAGCGAAGTTTCAAGGTCGATCTCGCGAATCAGGTCCGAAAGAAAGACGCAGCCACCTTTGAGGACGCCAATCAGGTGCACGCGCTCGCCTTTGAAATCGCGTGTGATCTGGTGCGCCACTTCGGCCACACGCTTCTTGATCGCGGCGCTGCGAATCAACACTTTGTGTTTCGTCCTCGGTGTGGCCATCGGCTCTCTATCCTCCGGGAGGCAAACACTTTATCCTAAGCGACCGTGAATAAGCGCGCGAAATCGCCGGTGGGAAGAAAGCAAACTTTGGCCCAAACAGGCAGCGCCATGAGGAGATCACCGACCCCAAATCCTTGGCGGTTGGCGCCGGCGATGCGTCTGTGCGGGGGTTCTCCCAAGCGACCGAACCCAATTTCCGATTTGCCCTCGTTCGCTGAGGGCGCTATGATTGGGGAAGGTGGTTGCGGTGCCGCGAGGTACTGTTGGCGGCTTTCGCGGCAAAAGATTGGGGCGTCAAAACCTTCAACGAATCGAACCGTCAGCTCGGAACTAACGCCTTCGCGGTGCTCGCAAGAAACCATTTAACCTGCCTTTGCAGGGCTATTTACATGCGGAACTACGGCCAGGTGCCTTGGGTTGAGCCGGATCTTGGCCATTGTGACGCATCGGCATGGAGGCGTATCTAATCGCCATGACGACGCGACGCCAACACCCGCTTGAGAAGCTCCTCGCGCAACGAGTCGCGATCATCGACGGCGCGATGGGCACGACCCTGCGCACCTACGGCATGACCGAGTCCGACGTCCGTGGCGACTGGTTCCGGAATTCGAAAAAAGACCTGCTGAACAACGGCGACCTGTTCACGCTCACACAGCCGAAGATGGTCGGCGATATTCACCGCCGTTTTTTGGAGGCAGGCGCGGACATCATCGAGACAAACACCTTTGGCGCAACCACGATCGCGCAGAGCGAATTCTTCATTGACGACCCGCGCGAACGCGGCGGCCGCAAGGATCCTGAGTTCTATCAGAACGTGATCGAGGATCCCTACCTGATCAAACTGGCCGGCGAAATCAACGAACAATCTGCGCGCCAGTGCCGCGAGTGGGCCGATCGCATCTCCGATGCCACATCGCGCCAGCGTTTCGTTGCCGGGGCGATTGGTCCGCTGACCGTGTCACTTTCGAATTCCCCCGATGCGGATGATTCCGGCTTCCGCGTGGTTACATTTGATCAGGTGAAAACCGCCTACCTTCAGCAGGTCCGCGCGCTGATTGCAGGCGGCGTCGATCTGCTTCTTGTTGAAACAATCTTTGATTCGCTCAACGCGAAAGCCGCGCTGGTTGCGCTTCAGGAGGCTTTTGCCGAAAAGGGCCACGAGCTACCCATCATTGTCTCCGCCGCAGTCGGCCGCGGCGGCGAGACGATGATCTCCGCGCAAACTGTCGAAGCATTCTGGAACGCCGTCGAGCATGTGAATCCACTCGCGGTCGGACTGAATTGCTCGCTCGGCCCGGATTTGATGTACCCGTTTCTCTCGGACCTAGCGGAAAAATCGAGCACGGCGATTTCGTGCTATCCGAACGCCGGTCTGCCCAATCCCCTGTCGCCGACCGGCTTCGATCTGGGCCCGGCAGACATGGCGCGTTATCTCTGTGATTTCGCCAAGAGCGGCTTGGTCAACATTGCCGGCGGCTGCTGCGGCAACACGCCGGAACACATCGCCGCAATTGCGAAAGCGCTGGAGGGCCTGCCTCCCCGCCCGCATGGCGCGACGCCAGAACAGGAGTACGCAGAGCCACGCGGTCGCAGCAGTGTGAGCGTACCCGACCCTGCCGCCAAACCGCCCGAAGAGACCAAACCGCTGCGCCTTTCCGGCTCCCAACCATTCAAGCAACAACCGGGCGTCTTCATTATGATCGGCGAACGCACCAATGTGGCCGGCTCGCCGAAATTCGCCAAGCTCGTTAAAGAAAATAAATTCGAAGAAGCGGTGAGCATCGCACGCCAGCAGATTGAGAACGGCGCCAACGTGATCGATATCTGCATGGACGAAGGCATGATCGACGGCGTCGCAGCGATGGCACGCTTCCTGCATCTGCTCGCGAGCGAACCGGAAGTGGCCAAAGTGCCCTTCATGATCGATTCCTCGAAATGGGAAGTGATCGAAGTGGGCCTGAAATGCCTGCAGGGCAAAGGCATCGTCAACTCCATCTCGCTCAAAGAGGGTGAAGAAAAATTCCGCCAGAATGCAGCGACCGTTCTGAAATACGGCGCGGCCGTCGTCGTGATGGCTTTCGACGAGCAAGGCCAGGCGGCTACCTATGAAGACAAGACCCGCATCTGCGAGCGCGCCTACCGCATTCTTGTGGACGACGTCGGTTTCCCGCCGGAAGACGTCATTTTCGACCCGAATATCCTGACTGTCGCAACCGGCATGGAAGAACACAACAATTACGCGGTCGATTTCATCAATGCGACGCGGTGGATCAAGGCGAACCTCCCGCATGCGAAAGTGAGCGGCGGCGTTTCGAACATTTCGTTCAGCTTCCGCGGCAACAACAAAGTGCGCGAGGCCATGCACGCTGCGTTCCTCTACCACGCCATCGCGGCAGGCATGGATATGGGCATCGTCAATGCCGGCATGCTCGAGGTCTACGAAGAAATTGAACCCGAGCTGAAGACGCTGGTCGAAGACGTGCTGCTCAACCGGCGTTCTGACGCGACCGAGCGCCTCGTCGAATTCGGCGAAACGATCAAAGCGGCCGAAGCGAGCGCCGGCGCGTCGGTAACAGAAAAGAAAACCGAACAGTGGCGCAATGGCACCGTCGAAGAGCGCCTTTCACATGCGCTCGTCAAAGGAATCGACGCATACATCGAGTCAGACACAGAAGAAGCGCGCGCCAAACTTGGGCGTCCGCTCGCGGTGATCGAGGGGCCCCTGATGGCCGGAATGAGTGTCGTCGGGGACCTGTTTGGCGCCGGCAAGATGTTTTTGCCGCAAGTGGTGAAGTCCGCGCGCGTGATGAAAAAAGCTGTCGCGTATCTCACACCGTTCATGGAAGTGGAAAAAGCGTCCCTCGCCGCGGCCGGCAAGGAAATCAAGTCGCAAGGCAAGATCGTGCTCGCCACGGTAAAGGGCGACGTGCATGACATCGGCAAAAACATCGTCGGCGTCGTGCTTGCCTGTAACAACTATGAAGTCATCGACATGGGCGTGATGGTTCCGTGCGAAAAAATTCTCGAGCGGGCGAAAGAGGTCCGCGCGGATATCATCGGCCTGAGTGGCCTTATCACCCCTTCGCTCGATGAAATGGTCCACGTCGCCCGCGAGATGGAGCGGCAGAATTTCAAGCTCCCGCTTTTGATCGGAGGCGCGACGACGAGCCGCGCACACACGGCGGTGAAAATCGCGCCGAATTATAGCGAGCCCGTCGTGCACGTCGTGGATGCGAGCCGCGCCGTGCCCATCATGACAACACTGTTAAGCGAAGAAAACAAACCCGGGTTCGTCGAGCAATACCGCGCCGAATACGAGGCTGTTCGCAGGGCGCATGCCGCACCGAAACAGCAGACTATTTCGATCGCAGAGGCTCGAGCCCGTCGAACTCCCATTGTTTGGCGCGCGGAGGACATCGCCAGGCCCGAGTTCACGGGCGTGCGCGTGCTGGATAAATTTCCCCTTGCCACGCTGCGCGATTTCATTGACTGGACCCCTTTCTTCCACACCTGGGGACTGAAAGGCGTGTATCCGCGGATTCTGGAGCACCCGAGCCACGGCGCGCAAGCTCGGCAGCTCTTGGCTGAAGCGAAGGCGCTGCTCGATACGATCATCGAGAAGGATTTGATTACCGCGCGTGGCATCTACGGCTTCTTCCCAGCCAATGCCGTTGGGGATGACGTGGAGCTATACGCGGATGAAGAGCGGACGAAAGTTCTGGGCGACTTACACTTCTTGCGCCAGCAAGCACACAAGGAAGGCGGCGAACCCTGCCTCTCGCTCGGCGACTTCGTCGCACCGAAACAAACCGGGCTGCGCGATTTTATTGGCGGATTTGCTGTGACGAGCGGCATCGGCTTAAAGGAGCTTTGCGATTGTTTCCGTTCGAAGAACGACGACTATAACGCCATCATGGCCGAGGCGATTGCCGACCGGCTTGCCGAAGCGTTCGCCGAATGCCTGCACAAGCGCGTCCGTAAGGAATGGGGATACGGATCTGGCGAAAATCTCAGCATGGAAGATCTGGTCCACGAAAAATATCGTGGCATCCGGCCGGCAGCGGGTTATCCGGCATGCCCCGATCACACCGAAAAGGGTACGCTCTGGCGTCTGCTCGACGTGGAAGCGAAGACCGGAATTAAAATTACCGAATCGTTCGCGATGTGGCCGGGATCAAGCGTCAGCGGACTTTATCTTGCGCATCCGGAATCGCGCTACTTTAGCCTGGGCAAAGTCGATCGCGATCAAGTCATCGATTATGCTCGGCGCAAATCCCTGACCGTGGCTGAAGTCGAACGCTGGCTCGGTCCCAATCTCAACTACGACCCAGCACAACCATAGGGGCGCAGCGCGCGACGTCCGCTTCGCAGCAAACGCTATTTCTTGACGTATTTCGCGATTGATTTGCCGTCGCTCTCGGAAACGTAGACGGCGCCCTTGGCGTCGACCGTCAGTCCCTGCGCGTTGTTGAGACCCTCGATGCGTCCCTGGATCTTGCCGTCTGTTGTGCCGATGATGATTTCGTTGGTCGGCGGCTGCGACGTGACGTACATCACGTCTCTCTTCGTAATGAAAATGGTGGACGCGGCGCCGAATACCGTCGTTTGCGAGAGGAAATTCCCGTCCTCGTCGAATTCCTCCAAACGTTTGTTTCCGCGGTCGCAGACCCACACGTGGCCTCTTGAATCGATGGCGATGTTGTGAGGAGTATTGAACTCGCCGGGGCCGGAGCCTTTTGCCCCCCAGAATTTGATGAATTTGCCGTCCCTTGAGAATTTCACGACGCGCGTGTTGGGGCCTTCGCCGTCGGAAACAAAGATGTCGCCTTTTTTCCCGACCGCGACGTCGCTAACGCCGTTGAACGAGTCCTGCGAATTGTTGTCGCCCGCAACGCCTTTTTGCCCGAGCGCGAGCAACAGCTTGCCATCGGTATCAAATTTCAGCGCCTGCTGAAGCTTGCGATCGGTGATCCAAACGGCGCCGTCGAAAACGCGCAGCGTGTGCGCCGAGGGAAATTCGCCCTCGCCCCAAGTCTTCAGATACTTGCCCTTCGAATCGAGCACGATGACCTTGGAGGTCGGATCGGATCGCTGCAGCGCGTAGATATTGCCCTTTGCATCGACGTCAACCGCGCTCATCAAACCCCATGGAGTTCCCGCCGGAAGCTGCGCCCAGTTTTCGACAAGCTGGTAGGGGTCGCCCGCGGCGGCCACGCGC
>DATMLZ010000001.1:0-11158 GCA_035569955.1 Candidatus Acidiferrum sp. | reverse complement strand
GCTGATTATGGGCCTGCGCGAAGGCGAGGACCCGGTCAGCGCCGGTGAAATCGAATTTGTCCGGCGCGGGACGCAGCGCGCCCCACTTCATGGCATTCTCGGCGACGAGCAGGTTCGCTTGCGCTGCGACCGTGGCGGCGTATTGCGTGTCCGATTGCAGGCGCTCGGGCACGACCGCGCAACCGACGAGCAGGCCGTGCGCTTCCGCGTGAGAGCGGAGAGAGCCGGGGCCCCAGATGTCGACGCGCGACGCCGCGTCCGTCTGAGCGCGGGCGGCCAGCGCCGCGAGAGAAGACGTCAGGAGAAATTCGCGGCGCGTCGGCATGCGACGAAATGTATTCGCAAACGAACACAAATGCAACGGGCGCTAGGCCGCTGCGTTGAGGGCGGGCTCGATGCGCGCAAGAACGCCTGGCCAGCCCTTGCCCATTCCCTCGAAAGCCATCTTGCCCATCGGCGAATCAAGGTCAAAGCCGGACTGCTCGAACGCAAGGCGCGTGCCGGATTTTTCGGGCTCGAGGCGAAACGTGATCGTCGTATTGAGGGTGCCGGGTGCAAAGGTGTAGCTCAAAAGACGCTCCGGCTCGACGGCGATCACTTCGCAAGGCTGCTCGCCCCATTGGCCCATGTCGAGTGTGAAGTGATGGCCGACAACGGGCTTGATATCTCCGGCCGCCCACCAACGCGCATGGATCACCGGATCGGTGAGCGCGCGCCAAACTTTCGCCGGCGGATGATTGATGAATTCGGAGAAACGAACTACGCCAGGTTGGATCATGTTGAACTATTCCTCATCGTTGAGAACATCTTTCAGCGCCTGAACACGTTGGCGCCAATAGCGCTCAAAGGGCTTCAGCCAATCGCCAACTTCGGCCAGAGGCGTTGGCTTGATGTGGTAATAGCGCTCACGGCCGCGCTTTTCATCGCGGACAAGATTCGCCAACCGCAGCGCCTGCAAGTGCTCGGAGACAGACGGGCGATGAAGCGCGAATTCGTCGACCAAGCTGTTGACGGTGTAGGGGTGATCGAGCAAAAGTTCAAGAATTCGGCGACGGACCGGGTTAGCAAGAACGGCGAAGATGTCTGGGCGCTGTGTCATGCGAGGAGAATAATACGTCGGATATTTCCGACATGTCAAGAATTATTAACGCAATGTGGATGCGGGCGGGACCGAGCCAAAGGGGAAAATTTCGGGATGAAGAACGTGGGCAAGGATGGCGATGCCTTCGGCGAGACGCGGGCCGGGACGCGAGAAGTAGGCGTTGGCGTCGACGGCGTGGATATTGTTTTCGCGGATTGCGGGCAAGGACTGCCAACTTGCCGGCGTCTGAAATTGGCGCCACTCGTTCGCTGCGCGATTGGCGTTGTAGCCGCAGGGCATGACAACGATGACGTCGGCGCGTGAACTGGAGATCTGCTCGGCGGTCACTTTGCGGGAAGGCTTCCCTGCCAGGCCGAGAACGTCTTCGCCTCCGGCGCGCGCGACCATTTCGGGAACCCAGTGCCCGCCGACGTAGCAGGGATCGAGCCACTCGAGACAAAGCACGCGCGGGCGCGGCTTGGTCCGCAGGGCCTGCGCGGCGCGCATCTCGATCGCAGCGACTTTTTCCTCGATCGCCTGCGTGAGCGCTTGTGCGTCGCGGCGGCGATGCGTGGCGTCACCGACGCGGCGAATGTCTTCCCAGACGTCCGCGAGCGTGTGTGGCGTGAGCGAAAGAACTTTCGGGCGCTTCGGCAGGCGCTCGAGAGCGCCGGCAAGATCGTCGGGTGACGCGGTGCAGACGTGGCAAAGGTCCTGTGTGACGATTAGGTCCGGGGCGATTTGCGCGAGAAGTTCGTTGTCGACCAGATAGATGCTCTCGCCACGCGCGATGAGTTCGCTGACCTGACGGTCCATTTCGCCAGCGGTGACATCAAGGCTCAGCCGCGGATGGATCAACGCGGGCTTTTTCGCGGCCTCGGGCGGGAAATCGCATTCGTGCGTGACCCCGGCGACCGAGTCTCCGAGGCCGAGCGCGTAGAGAATTTCGGTGGCCGAGGGAAGAAGAGAGCAGATCTGCATTTGTCCGAGCGAAGGGTTGGTCAAAAAGCGCAAGAGAGATCCTCCGCTCGGCTCAGGATGACGCGAGTGGTGGGTAAAGCCAAGAAAATTTCGCGCTGCGCAGGTGGGCAGGGCTGCAAAAAAACCTCGCCGTCGGCCGGATGAGACCGAAGGCGAGCGCAAAAGGCAAGGAGCGAGCGATCGTTAATGGCTGGCGGCGCCGCGCATCATTTGGGACATATCCATCGGTGTACCGGTGATTTTGTCCTGCACGTTGGTGAGAACCTTGTCGAGGACAAGCAGCGTTCCGTCCGTATCGGTCATCTTGACCAGACCGTAGGGAGGCACGTCCTTGGCGACCCACACATCGGTCTTGCCGTCGTTCGATTTCCAGTGATCAGCAGTGAATGTTCCCGCCGGAACGGTGACCGACTCGCTGCCGATATCCTTGGCGCTGTCGCGAATGTCTTTGGGCGTTTGATTCTGCGACATGCCGCGACCCATCATGCCATCCATTTCCATCGGACCGCGGCCAGGCATCTGCATGACCATCTTAGGCACCGAAGCGTTATTCGCCTCAGGCACGAGGAGCATTTTCATCACGACGGTGCCGCCTGCCTGGGCGACGTCGGTCGAGACTTCGTACCAGAACCCATCCTTGCCCTGGTAGGACTCTTTGCCGACGATAGCGATGTCCATCGTCATCTTGGTGCCATTCCTTGTGGTCATTTCGTAGGTCGCGCCACCGCCCACAACAGGGTTGAAAATCCCTTGAGGTGTCGGCATCGACGGCCCGCGTCCCATTTGCGCCTTCGCGGCCGGGCCGGCGAAGAGCGTACACACAGCAATCACCCCTAAGACCGTGAGCTTTTTCATATTTGTTCCTCTGCTGGCGCCGGATCGGCGCGAAGTGACAATCGACGCGGAATTGTACTCACAATCTCGGAGGTGCTGGCAAGAAAAAACATGGGGCTTGTCCGCGTGGTGACGAGCAAGGACTTAGGCGAGTGATGCGAACGTAATGAGTTGGATCCCGTTTTCGGCAACGGCGCGCTTCACGGCTGGATCGAGAAGCGCCTGCATCTCGCTTTCTCGCTGCTGTTGTAAACGCGAGCCGGTCCGTGCCAAATCCGCATCGCAGATGCCCGGATGCAGCATGATTTCGGTTTGTCCGGGCGAAAGTGTGTCAATCAGGCGACGAAGAGCGGTCGCATCTACTCCGCCGGTAGACGCAAGGCCAAGGAAATTATCGGGAGCTCGAAGATTGTATTTGCGCATGAGCTTGCGGAACTGAAGCGTCGCCGCACGCGCGGCCGAGGCGGCGACAAGTTGTTTCGGGTTCCCGCTCGACGACCAGGAGTCTCGAAGACGTTCAATCGGCTTGCGGATGCGGTGGATGCCAAACTCCTGCGCGACGCGACCGAGCGCGTCAAGCACGCGCGGATGAACATGCGTGTGTTTGTGCGTATCAAGATGTGTAGGCTTGAGCCCTGCGCGCTGGATTTTCCCGATCTGCGCGCGCAGTTCCCTTTCGATATCGGCGCGGCGAATCGCGCCGGAGATGACACGGGCGACAAGCGCTACCAGCGACGACGGCAAGCGTCCGGAAGAATCGACCAGTGACGGGATCTGTCCGGGCGGCGCGACCGAACTTCCTCCGACCAGAACCAGATGACAACCTACGCCGAGAGAAGGAGTTGCCTGCGCAAGTTCGACGGCATGACCGAATGCGTCGCCATTGGCCATAAGCGTCGTGCTGGTGAGAATTCCGTCGCGGTGAGCACGAAGAATTCCTTCGTTGACACCGCGCGTGAGACCAAAGTCATCTGCGTTGAGGATGAGTTGCTTCGTCACCGGCGGGAAATTTTTTGGAACGCGCCGAGGATCATATCACGAACGGCGTGCGGCCGACGGACGGCAATTTTCTTTCCAAACGCGCCGCCGCAGCAAAGAAAATGTTAATGCACGGTTACAGTTTTCAACAGAACTGTTGAAAACTGTGTGAAAAAGCGTGTTCTCCGAATCGAAAGTCTGCGCCAGTACAAGACTTATGCTAGTTGCACAGTTTCAGTGCAATTTTGCCAGAAATTTTCGCGACTCACCCGCTCGGTTCGCTTCGCGCGGCCCATCTCCCGACGAATTTTTCCAGAATGAAAATCCACGGAAGGATTTTGGGAATTTTCCAGACACGCGGAAAAAATTCTCTTGGGAGCGATGCTTGCGAAGATCTGTCGCTGCGGGGGCCGAAACTACCTAGTACCAATGGGGCGGTTCCTGAAGCTGGATGGAAACAGTCTGCTCTTCCTTTTCGATGTCGTACCACTCTCCGAACGTGTGCCAACCGGTAGCGACGACCTGTATTTGTATTTTCCCCTGCGGGACACCTGGAACTTTTGCCGCGCCGTCCTGTCCGGTCTTTAGATCAAGCTCCGCAAGCTGATCGTGATGCATCAGACCGCCCTCTTTGTAGTAGCGAACATAGACGCTGGCATTCGAGACCGGTGTTCCACGCGGATTTGTTACGACGATCTTCAGCTTGACCGTACCTGGCGGGGCGTTTTCGTCGTGACCAGTCGGCGCAGGGGCGGTTGGAGGATTCGACGGCTTGTCGGCTTGCGCAAAAGCTCGGCGCAAAGGAAACAGAGTGGCCAGAACAAGTGCGGTGAGGGCCAAGGCGCGCCAGGTCGCGTACCGGGAAGAGCGGGAACTCATGTTGTCACCTTTCTACTCCAAAGTGGCCCACGGCTCAAGTGGGCGCCGCGTCGCGTACCTGAGTACCTGAGCGAGAGCAGAATCCTCACTTTGCTCCCTTCGAGCGTCAGGGATAAAAACGTCTCGACGTACGTTCGTTGAGGACGGTGCTCGCCAAATCAACCAATGTTTTTTGCGAGCCAGTCGAGGTAAGCGCGCGAACCGGCGGCGATCGGAAAAGCGATGATTTCCGGGACGTCGTAGCTGTGGAGTTGTCCGATGGCGCGTTCGACAGCGACGAAGCGTGCGCGGGACGTCTTTATGACCAACAAGAATTCCCGGGCAGTTTCAAGCTTCCCTTTCCAGCGATAAATCGAATGGACCGGAGCGGTTGAAATGTTTACGCACGCAGCCAATCGTCTTTCTACAAGGGAGCGGGCAATCTTCTGAGCTTCCTTGCGCGAGGCACAACTGGTTAGGACGACGATTTTCCCTTTGGCCGGCATGCAAACAGTTTAGCGCGCTTCGGCGGGAGCAACGCCTTTCACCACAGATCGACACAGAGAACGAAGGCAAGTACGGGCCCTATCGGCGCGTGAGTGAGATCGCGGCGAACATCGCGACGTTGTTCATCGACCCGTTCAGCGAGCGCTCGAACCGCGACCAAAACGGATAGGTGAAGGCGGGCGCCAGAGCCCGCATCCCCACACCACCTGAAAGCAGATAGCGAAACGGCATGAATGGACGAGCCGAATCGATCTCCAATTCTGGGAACTCGGCTTCGAACTTTGTACGGTCGCGTACGAAGAGGATCCACGGAAGCGCACCGTTTGCGCCCGACAGTGGACCGCTGCTCGGGAACTCCCACTCGGCGGCATCGGGTCGAAATGGCTCGTGGTGAAGCCGCTTGTAGACGAACCGCGACCACCCGCTTACCCATGGTTCGATCATTAGAATCCTGCCGCCCGGCCTCAGGCAGCGGCGAGCCTCGTAGAAAAAGCGTCGAACGTTCGGCACGTGATGCAGCACATCGGTGAAGACGATCGCCCGGAGTGAGGAATCCGAGAACGGGAGTTGCTGACCATCCGCAACCAGTTGCACACCAGGGCAAAAGAGAATCTCAGAGGTAATCAGGTCGGGAATGAACCTCTCGCAATGCCCCCCGCCGGAACCAAGTTCAATCACGGCGCCATCGACGGCAGGCAATTCTGCGGCAAGCATTGAATACCATTCGTCGTAAATCGCTCGGAGGAAAGGCTTTGACAGGATGATCTGTTTGCGCAGGCCAGTGGTTGCCGGGTCGTCCAGATCTCGCCCTGCCGTGAGTGGATGCGCAAGCCAGCGGCGCAGAAGTGGGACCAATCCAGTTTCCTTTCGGGCCGGTGCACCTAGAGGATGGCAGCCTGACCGCTGCTCAGTTCATCTTACACGCGAGGCCGACGGCCGCCAGAAGGACTCCGCCGGCATGTTCCTTTGACAACACGTCGCCCGAATGGGCGGTCAGAGGCGCTCTGTGTTCGGCTTACAATAGCCAAGGGCACGCCTGCACTGGCGGCTTTTGCATGACCACAACCGTCGTCGACAACGAACGTGCACAGCGCGAAGAGGCTCATCGCAACGCCGCCGCACAGTACCGCGAAGCGCGGCAGCGCTACTGGGACGAGTTCGCAGAGCAGCTCGACCACTGGGACTGGATCCGGGGCTATTACCAGGAGCGGCTCTCGCAGGTCTATAAACACCTGATTCCGCCAAAGATGCGTGTGCTCGAACTGGGTTGCGGCCAGGGCGATCTGATCGGGGCTCTCGAGCCGGCACGCGGCCTGGGGATCGATCTTTCCGAAAAGATGATCGCGCGTGCGCGCTCGCGGCATCCGCAAGTCGAATTCGTCCAAGCCGACGTTCAGGAATGGCTCCCGGCCGAGAAGTTCGACTTCATTATTCTTTCCGACCTCGTAAACGATGTTCGGGACGTGCAGCGCACACTCGAACTGGTTTCGCAGTGTACCCTGCCTTCGACCCGCATCGTGATGAACGCCTACAGCCGCCTCTGGCAGGGACCGCGCTGGGCCGCCGAAATGATGGGTGCGGCGAAGCTACAGCTCGACCAGAACTGGCTCACGCGGCAAGACCTCGCAAACCTTTTGTACCTTTCGGGCTTTGAGACCATCCGCACATTTTCAGAAATCATGTGGCCGGTGCGGACGCCGTGGCTCGACACGTTTTTTAACCGCTATTTGGTCAAACTGGGCCTATTCAGCTGGATGGGGCTGACGAATTTTCTGGTCGCGCGTCCTCAGCCGAAGCGCTGGATCGGGCCGCCGCCGGTCGTCAGCGTCGTCGTGCCTGCACGTAACGAAGCGGGCAACGTTCGCCGCATTTTTGAAGAGACGCCGGATATGGGGATCGAGACCGAGCTGATCTTCGTCGAGGGCCATTCGAGCGACAACACGTTTGAAGCCATCGCAAACGAGATGCGCAACTGGCCGAACCGGCGCGTGAAACTCTTCCGACAAACTGGAAAAGGCAAAGGCGACGCGGTCCGGCTTGGATTTGCCAACGCATCGGGCGACGTGCTGATGATTCTGGATGCGGACCTGACCGTGCCGCCTGAAGATCTGCCACGCTTTTTCGACGCCTGGTACAGCGGCAAGGGCGAATTCGTCAACGGCGTGCGGCTCGTTTATCCGATGGAAGACGAGTCGATGCGCTTTTTCAATTTCCTCGGCAACAAATTTTTCAGCCTGGCGTTTTCGTGGCTGCTGAGCCAGTCGGTGAAAGACACGCTCTGCGGTACGAAGGTGCTGAGCCGGCGCGACTATGAGATGATCGCCGCCAATCGCTCCTATTTCGGCGATTTTGATCCCTTCGGCGATTTTGACTTGCTTTTCGGCGCAGCAAAATACAGCCTGAAGATCGTCGATCTGCCTGTGCGATACAGGGAGCGAACCTACGGCACGACAAACATCCAGCGATGGACACACGGCTGGCTGCTGCTGCAAATGGTGGCCACCGCAATGCGAAGGATTAAATTCGTATGAATGAGATGTCGAGCGGGAACGGCGGGCGTCCACGCCGCGCGCTGATTACGGGGATCACGGGGCAGGACGGCTCCTATCTGGCCGAGTTTTTGCTGGCGAAGGGCTACGAAGTCCACGGGATTGTCCGGCGCGCCTCGACGTTCAACACCGAGCGCCTCGACGACATTTACGCAGACCCGCACAAACAAGGTGTCCGCCTTTCTTTGCACTACGGAGACATCACCGACGGAGCCACCCTTCGCCGAACGCTTGAGCGCGCCAAACCCGACGAAATCTATAACCTGGCTGCGCAATCGCACGTGCGCGTAAGCTTCGACCAGGCCGAATATACTGCCGACGCTGTGGCCACAGGTACCTTGCGACTTTTGGAAGCCGTTCGCGACTACGCCGCGGCTGGAAATGCGACGCGCGTTTACCAGGCGGGATCGTCTGAGATGTACGGGGCGGCAGCTCCCCCGCAGAGC
The DNA here is from genome assembly GCA_035569955.1 of Candidatus Acidiferrum sp. GTDB lineage: Bacteria > Acidobacteriota > Terriglobia > Acidiferrales > UBA7541 > Palsa-295. Next base: position 2,924 of record DATMLZ010000001.1, on the reverse strand, counting down.
GAGAAGACGCCGTTTTATCCGCGCAGCCCTTACGCCGTGGCAAAAGTGGCGGCTCACTGGTACGCAGTGAACTACCGCGAGGCGTACAAGCTGTTTGTCTGCAACGGAATCCTGTTCAACCACGAGTCAGAACGGCGCGGTGAAACGTTCGTCACTCGCAAAATCACGCGGGCCCTGGCGCGCATCAAACTCGGACTGCAAGAAAAGCTCTACCTGGGCAATCTGAATGCGCATCGCGACTGGGGACATGCAAAGGATTACGTCGAGGCGATGTGGATGATGCTGCAGCAGAACGATCCGGAAGACTTCGTCATCGCCACCGGCGAATCACATTCGGTCGCTGAGTTTCTTGACCAGGCTGCGAAGTGCCTGGACCTCGACTGGTCCAAGTACGTGAAAGAAGACCCGCGCTACTTCCGGCCGACTGAGGTTGACTTCCTTTGCGGTGATTCGAGCAAAGCGCGTACAAAACTCGGTTGGGCGCCGAACGTTTCGTTCGCGCAACTGGTGAAGCGGATGGTCGAGCACGACGTAGAGCTCGCCAAACAGGAAGCGACGCTTGCCAAAGCCGGTCATCAGGTCGCGCAGCGCGGCGCCTCGCAGCGATGAATCCGCACGGACTCTAGCCAAATGGATCATTCAAGCCGCATCTATGTTGCTGGACACCAGGGGCTCGTCGGATCGGCGATCTGCCGGCGGCTTGCCTCGGGCGGCCATTCGACTCTGATCACGCGCACGCGAGCGCAGCTTGATCTGTTGAACCAAGCCGATGTCGGGCGTTTTTTCGCCTCCGAAGAGCCTGAATATGTTTTCCTGGCCGCCGCCAGGGTGGGCGGCATCGTCGCCAACGCCACGCGTCCGGCGGAATTCCTCCGCGAAAACCTGCTGATCCAAACGAATGTGATCGACGCTGCCTACCGCTATCGCACGAAGAAGCTGCTTTTTCTGGGCTCATCGTGCATCTATCCGAAATTCGCCCCGCAACCGATTCGCGAGGATTCGTTGCTTACCAGCTCGCTCGAGCCGACCAACGAAGCCTATGCGGTCGCCAAAATCGCCGGCCTGAGAATGGCCCAGGCATACCGTCAGCAATATGGTTTTCACGCGATCTGCTTGATGCCGACCAATCTCTACGGTCCGAACGACAATTTCGATCCGGAATCGTCTCACGTCGTGCCCGCGCTCATTCGCCGCTTCCACGAAGCCGCACAGCGGAACGCGCCAGAAGTCGTGATGTGGGGCACGGGCAGTGTCCGGCGCGAACTCATGCACGTAGACGATCTGGCCGATGCCTGCCTCTTTTTGATGCAGCGTTACGACCAAGCCGAGATTATCAACGTGGGCACAGGCCAGGACGTAACGATTCGCGAGTTGGCGGAAATGATTGCCGAGCTGACGGGCTTCGGCGGGAAAATCGCGCAGGACACATCAAAGCCTGACGGGACCCCGCGCAAGCTGCTGGATGTTTCGCGCCTCGAGGCGCTTGGTTGGAAGGCGCAGATTCCGCTGCGGCAGGGGCTCGAACAAACGATTCGCTGGTTCATCGGCCAGCGCGCGGCCGCAAGCTGAACGCGCGCGCTGCTTTTCCCCTCGGAGGATTGCGTTGAGGATTTTCCCGTCCGCATTGGCCTTGATCGCTGCGGCATTCGTCCTCTGGGGCCTCGGATCTGGGTTGAGGCGGCTTGTGCGCGCGCGCACCGGACGCTGGCCGGTTTCAATCGGAATCGGTCTCGCCGCCGTCGTGTGTGTCGGTGGCGTACTGAATTTGGCCCACATTGCCTATCGACCTGTGCTGTGGCTGGCGGCTGCGATAGCCGCGGTCGTTAGCGTACTTGAGGCACGCCGCGCGAATTTCGCCACCCTGCAAATCATCCCGAAAGAAACGCGCGCCCGAATCGAATTGTGCGCCGCCGCGCTGGTCATCTCCGCCGCGACAGTGTTCGCTATCGTTACGCAACTGCCGCCTCGGGTATTTAACTTCCAGGACGATCTCGAGAAGTACCTCGCGCACCCCGTGCGAATGCTTGCGACCGGGACCATGGCCGGTAGCCCGTTGAGCGCACTCGGCTCGGAAACGCTCGGTGGTCAAGCTTTTCTCCACGGATTCATTCTGAGCGCCGTTCCCTTGCCTTATGTCAACGGCGTCGACTCCGTTTTCGGCCTCTTCGCACTCATGTTGATTGCTGCCGGCGCGGGTTGGCGGCGTTTCCCGTGGCCCTTGGGAGCGGCGCTCGCAGCGTTGTGCACGGCAATCGTTAATCCTCTCTATGTGAACATTTCGGGCCTTTATATCGGGGCGCTGCTTATCGCCACAGGGGTGATGCTTGTCGCCGATGAACGCGAGGACGCCTCCCCGGTTCTGCTTGGAATTGTTTATGCCGCGCTCGTCGCAATCAAGCCAATTTACGGTTTGTTCGCGGCGCTGCACTTGTCTTTCTCGTTTGTTGCAGAGGGACTGCAATCTGCCCGGTGGAGAGCTTCCGGAGTGCGCGCCGCACACACCGCCGTTTGGGCGGCAATCTGCGTCGCGCCCTGGTTCGCAATGTATTTGCCGATGTACTTGTCGTCCGGCGCATTTGTCGCGCAAATTACGCCGACGCCGGAAGATTCTGCTGGCGTCAGTCTTTTCTCGGCGTCGCGCATCTTCGATGGCGACAGCGTCGTCCCCTACACAACGCTCGCGTTCACCGGGGCTCTGGTGGCGATCCTGGCGCTTGCTGCTTGGAAGACAAACGGCGCCGAGGATGACCGGCTGGATCGTCGGGAAAAGCCATTGGGCATTTTTGCGGGCGCGGTCACCGGCTGTGTGAGCTTTCTTGTTCTCCTGCTCTATCTAAGCAGGTGGGGTGGCTATCTGCCCTGCGTACGTTACGCCGCGCCCTTTCTGCTTGGCACATGCGTCATCTCGGCCATCGAGGCTCCTT